>NZ_WYDS01000019.1 GCF_009914765.1 Halodesulfovibrio sp. MK-HDV
GGAATTTGCGGGACAGACGGAATACTACAACTTTGCGCGGTGGCAGAGTGATAGTCTCGTCGGTCTGCGGGTTGCGGCCCTTACGAGCTTTTTTTGTCGTAAGCTTCAAGTTTTCCGAATCCGCTGATGAGAAGTGCGTGATCTTTTTTGATCGCGCTCTTCATGATATCTAACAGGGATTCTACGAGGTTTTTAACTTCTGCGCGGTTCCTGTCAGTTTTTTCGTAGATAGAATCTACTATGTCAGCTTTTGTAAGGGTTTTCCCTTCCATGTTATCCTCCCATTTTCGTGGGGTAACGGCTCTTATATGTGCTGCCGAATGCTGGTGGCTAAATGCTGTGCCTCTTTAATAGAGTCGTATGCTACCTGTGGCCAATGCTTCAGGCCATCATCACTGAAGCGGGGTATCAGGTGCCAGTGAGCGTGAAAAACAAGCTGACCGGCATCTGGATGGTTGTTCATGAATATATTCAACCCTGTTGCCCCCGTAGTGGCAAGTATAGCTTTGCCAACAACCTGTTGTGCTTTGATGATGGCAGGGGCAAGTTCAGCTGGAATATCAAAGATATTCGCATAATGCTGCTTAGGGATAATAAGCGTGTGGCCTTTGCTTACCGGACCAATGTCTAGAAAAGCCAATACGTTGTCATCTGAGTAAAGTTCCGCGCAGGGAATCTCACCGTTGATGATCTTGCAAAAAATACAATCTTGAGTACTCATAGTGCTGTAATGATTTTTTGTTACATTGTTCTGGTAATCGTCTGGATGATTTTATCTTTTCCAGTCATGTGCCGCGCTGTGTATATACTCAATGTCCATGAGCAATCAAGTTTTTTTACGTAATTTTATATGTTTACACTGTTGACGTGTAAATAGTCGGTTATTTTATGGGAAATTACCCCAGAACCTGCGGGCGTTTCGTCCATTTCTCAATCTTATATATTTTTTTCTTAAAGAAAAAAACTAAAAAAATTAATACATAAAGGTGGTTACGTTCGGAATGATTTTTTCTCACCCAGAACCAGTAAGCCGCAAGACACGGATTCTGCCTGTTTTCATGCCTTTTGCCGGATGCAGAACTCGGTGTGTGTATTGTTCACAAACGGTTCAGACTGGAACAGCTGAATCACAATTGGAAAATATTTACACGTTGTTGCAGCAGACTCTTGCAAGCGCGGAAGACGGTGCCGGGTACGAGGTTGCATTCTATGGCGGAACATTTACTGCAATTCCATTTGAATGGCAGGAACGTCTGGTTTCCCTTGCTGGACAATATATTGCGTCCGGAAAGGTTACAGGTGTTCGCTGTTCAACCCGTCCTGATGCTGTTGATTCAGAACGTTTATCGCAACTACGAAATTTAGGTCTTAAAACTGTCGAGCTAGGCGTACAAACCTATAATAACACAGTTTTAACCAATAGCAAGCGTGGGTATACGGAAGAGGTGATAGTAAGTGCTTGCAATATCGTTAAAAAAAGTTCTCTGAATCTCGGAATTCAGCTGCTTCCCGGTCTTCCGGGAATGGATAAAAAAATATTTCAGACCGATATAGAAAAGACATGTGCCTTGGCTCCGGCAGTTGTTCGTCTCTATCCATGTCTTGTCTTTGAAAATACTGTTTTGGCTCGCTGGTATGCTCGTGGTGAGTTTGCGCCATGGGGATTAGATGAAACAGTTGAGGCTCTGGGAATGGGGGTACTAAAGCTTTGGCAGCATGGTATCCGTGTTATCCGAATAGGAGTTGCTCAGGAAGACGGGCTGACTGACAGCCTCATTGCAGGACCTTTTCATCCGGCTATGGGGAATATGGTGCGGAGTGAAGCGTTGCGATGTTTGCTTGTTGAAAAAATGGAACAGCTTAATAAGCCGTTCTCACGACTTATTTTGCCAAAGCGTTATCAGGGTGAGCTTTGGGGGTACAAAGGGTCGCATAGAGAGTTTTGGAGTCAGCAAGGTATGTCTCCAGAAAATGCTCTGGGTTGGAAACTTCCTGTTTTTCAAATGGATTAGTTTTATATAGCTAGCTTTGAAAGTTGCTGGTTTGAATTGTGGACGAATATCTTGAATGGTTAATCCGTATATTGCTCTTGGGTGGTGTGCGGATTTTTTGCATAAAAAAAGCCGGAGGATTAAATCCTCCGGCTGGAACTGCGTTGTTTGCGCGGCTATGCGCTGACCACAGGGATGCGAACTAGTAAGAGTACTGGAAACCTAAAGCTGCTTTGAATACAGCTTCTTCGCCGGAAACAGATTTGTAATCCGGATTCAGGTAACCGAGTTCTACGATAGCTGCGAGGTTTTCGTACATCTGCCAGTTAGTATCAATGTTGAATTCCCAAGCTCTGTCTTCGTCAGTTGGGAAGGTGTCAACTACAGCAGTGCTAGAGTAATCAGATGTACCCTGCATCCATGCAACTTTAAAGTCATGAGTTACGTTCTCAATGAAGGTAACTTCAGTAATGCCGAGAACAACACCCATGGTGCCGATACCGGAAAGAGTAAATGCGTTATCTGTGGTGTCAAAGAAGCCACCGTCAGTACCGAGGTTGGTCAGAGCAAGACCACCAGCGGAGATTTCTGGCAAGTAGTTACCATCGCCTGTTTCGCTGTCATCATCACCGGATGCATACCAGAGGTCGATAGTAGGAGTGTAGTTTTCCATTTTGTAGTCAGCGTGGAGGAGTGCGTAGAAGCCACTCTGGTCACGGCTGTTAACATTGGTTAAACCAGCAGGCATGTCGGAACCGTTAGACTGACCCCAAACGAAATCAAAAGCTAAATTGAGGCGTTCCCAACAAGCTGACTGAGCAGAAACACCGAGCCACCATACGTCACGATCGTCTGTAGCTAAAGGAATGCCTAAAGGAATTCCTGAGTTAACGTCTGCGTTACGTCCGATTGTAGCGTAAGCAATGTAAGGTACAACAGTAACTGGTTCGAAGTTCAAACCACCGATGATGGTGAATACGTCGTACTTTGTTTTGCTAGTAGGTGTTGCAGGAGTGTAGTTTTCAGTATCTGCTGCACGAGCCCATGCTGCTACAACGTTGAAACGATCTGAGAAAGCGTAGTTAGCAACTACAGCTGCTACGTCGTCATCGAGAACGGGGTTGTTGTTAGCGAGGCCAGGAAATGCGAGACCCTGAAGACCCATACGAAGTGAAAGGGAAGTATGAGGCATCTGGAAATCGAGGTAGAGACGTTTAGTTTCTACGTTTACACCGTCGGTGCCGATAGCACCACCGCTTCCGCGGCCGAAGGTGTCTGTATCACCCCAACGGATGGTACCAACTTCAAGGTAGTAAACACCTTTCAGTGATTCGTTAGCGATGATGTCAATTTTGGTACGCAGACGCTGAATGGCAGTAAAGTAGTCGCCATTGCTAGCTTCGCGTGGATTTGGGTTGTCCAGCCACTCGAAAGCCATGTCGAGAGTACCGGAAGCCTTAAATTCGGTAGCTGAACTTGAAACTACGGCACCAAATACCATAGTACAAGCGAGCATCAGGATAATAATGCGTTTCATGTGTGAAAATCCTTCTTTCTTTAAAACTGCTACAAAGATTATGGTCAGTAATCTTTTGAGATTGTGGTCAATAATCCCAACACAGGTCTGAAGATGTTGTAGCGTAAAATATGGAATGCGCACAAGTTTTTTCTCATTATTTTAAGTAATTATAATAGGTCTCTAATGTCTCGACCCTGATTTGACGCGGTTTTTAGCAAGTAAAAAAAATTAAACGGGGCTAGATTTGCAGTGCTGAATGAGTGAACAGTGGTGGAAAGAGGGCGCTAAAATAAAGTCAATTTAATTAGGTAGTTATGATGTATTTAAATGAAAAGAATATAAAAAAATAAAAAAAAAGACTTGCGGGTAAATTTGAAATTACGTAGAAGCTTTTTCGCTTGAGAGAAACAGCTTTTAGCAAATGCTTATTGCATTGAAAGAAAGAGGTTGACTCATCAAGTTGGATTCACTAATTAGTGTTTCCTTATAGTGGGCGGTTAGCTCAGTTGGGAGAGCATCGGCCTTACAAGCCGAGGGTCACAAGTTCGAGCCTTGTACCGCCCACCATATAATGCGGAGCCGTAGTTAAGTCGGTTATAACGCCGGCCTGTCACGCCGGAGGCCGCGAGTTCGAGTCTCGTCGGCTCCGCCATGAAATTTTAGCGCTTAAGCGAAAGCTTAAGCGCTTTTTTCTATTTCTAGCCCTTAGTTGGCGCTTCAATGTGCTTTCTTTCAAAAGTTCTCTAGAGAACACATGAAGGCAGTCCTCCTTTTCATTGCCTGATCTTCTATCAGATGAAACAATTCTTCATTCGACTGCTTGCTTCACCTTTCCTTCCTTACTACATAAGAATCCAACAACGATATTTATTGGAGTGTGTATGCTTTCCCTTACTTTTGTTTACGAAGACACCAAGCTTGTGGTGGTAAATAAGCCCAGCGGGTTGCTTTCTGTGCCGGGAAAAGGGGAAGAAAATCAAGATTCCGTGGAAACACGAATTCGTGAGCGTTATCCGCACTGCACTAAAATCCCAACTGTTCATCGGCTTGATATGGACACTTCCGGGTTGCTTGTGCTGGCTTTGACAAAGCGTACAAAGCGTGAGCTGTCTGAGCAGTTTCAAAATAGAGAAGTAAGCAAGCGATATATAGCCCTCATTGAAGGGCAGCTTGAAGAAGAAGGCGGTACGATATCTTTGCCGCTGAGGATGGATTTAGCCAACCGGCCTTATAGTGTTGTTGATCTCGAAAATGGAAAGCAGGCTTTGACAGAGTGGCGCAATCTTGGTGTTGAAGGTGTGTATACTCGTGTAGAATTTATTTTGCATACAGGCAGAACACATCAATTGCGTCTACATGCTCTTCATGGCTTGGGTTTTCCTATTGTGGGCGACCGGCTCTATGGAAATGGTACTCAGGCAGGGCAGATGAAGCTACATGCAGCGTACCTGCGTTTTGTGCATCCTAAGACACAAGAAGTGTTAGAGTTTATTTCAGAGCCAGATTTTTAAGGGCAAGCTTACGTTGCGTGATTCTTTTCTGTAATTGCTTGGCAAAGCAGCTTTTTTTATCTGTTGAGAGCCTGTTTGATTGTAGAAAAACACGAAGCGTGCGGGGCTTGCGAAAGAATAGAGAATAAAAAAAGTACTTTTTTCAAGCTTTCTTGTTGACACCTGAGCGGGTTTTCCCTAAAACGTGTCCTCGTTGAATGGGCGGTTAGCTCAGTTGGGAGAGCATCGGCCTTACAAGCCGAGGGTCACAAGTTCGAGCCTTGTACCGCCCACCATTCGATAACGAAGCGGAGCCGTAGTTAAGTCGGTTATAACGCCGGCCTGTCACGCCGGAGGCCGCGAGTTCGAGTCTCGTCGGCTCCGCCACTTGAAAGCAAGAGGCGAAAGCTTCATACAATTGAATATATATTTTTTCTCGTAAGAGAAATGCGGAGCCGTAGTTAAGTCGGTTATAACGCCGGCCTGTCACGCCGGAGGCCGCGAGTTCGAGTCTCGTCGGCTCCGCCACTTTTTAGTAAAGCGGACTATATATAGTCTTGTTTTACGACCGAAAATTTCGGGCGGTTAGCTCAGTTGGGAGAGCATCGGCCTTACAAGCCGAGGGTCACAAGTTCGAGCCTTGTACCGCCCACCATTTTTAAGGACTGGATTTTTATCCAGTCCTTTTTTTTGTCCAATTTATGTTTGCAACGGATTTATGTTTACAGTTGCTCGATAAGAAAATGATTTGGCTCATTGACGATACGTATAGCCATGGCGTTTTTATTGTCGATAAACAGTAGGCTACGTATGTTTCTTATAGAGAAATCCGTTGAAGTAATGTTTCTTCCATATTATGTAGTACGATAGAGTTATGCTGAACACTCTGTCACAGGAATACACTCGAGTTTACTTTTGCGAAGGCTTAATGCACTTCGCTTTTTAACTTACTGTATTTTTTATTATATTTTTGAATTTTTGGAGAATAATCGAATGGCAACCGTAATTACAAGCGATAAAGCACCAGCTGCTGCAGGTCCATACTCACACGCAATCAAAGCTGCAGGTCTTGTCTTCACTGCCGGTCAGCTCGCTATTGATCCTGAAACAGGAAAAGTAGCTGGAGATGCTGAAACGCAGGCTCGCCAGACTCTTACAAATATTAAGCATGTTCTGGAAGCCGCAGGCACTTCATTGGATAGAGTCATTAAAGTTACTGTGTTTGCAACTAAGTTGGAATACTTTGCAGACCTTGCAAAAGTGTACACAGACTTCTTTAACGAGCCGTTCCCTGCACGCAGTGGAATGGAAGTTTCCCGTCTTCCAATGGATTCCATGTTTGAGATCGAAGTTATCGCTGAGAAGTAAGTTAGTTTGTGTGCATGTTGGTTCAGAATAGTTTTTGAATCAGCCAGAGTTATATGTAAACGGCAGTGACGAAAGTTGCTGTCGTTTTTTTGTTATGAGCCTACGGAAATCGAGAGTGTTGCGGGTGGATATTGTGAAGGTGCAGCCATTATATAATGTTCAGGCTCAAAAGACTTTAGTAGGTACTGTAGTTCGGAGAAAAAGTGCATAGAAGTTCGAATTTCTGTTGACTTCGGAGGGCTGTGCATATAGAAACTTCTCCATCGGGCGGTTAGCTCAGTTGGGAGAGCATCGGCCTTACAAGCCGAGGGTCACAAGTTCGAGCCTTGTACCGCCCACCATTTTTGCGGAGCCGTAGTTAAGTCGGTTATAACGCCGGCCTGTCACGCCGGAGGCCGCGAGTTCGAGTCTCGTCGGCTCCGCCACGCAAATTTAGTCCTCATACGTAAGTATGAGGACTTTTTTTATGTCCAAATTTTATCTCTTACGACTGAACCACTACCTCTGTCAGTTGTGACGCTTTCATATTGTCCTTTCTTCATCTGGTTAATTTTGCACGCAGATAAAGCCCTCTGGGATGACATCCATCATCCCAGAGGGCTTTGTTAGTCTTTATTAACAGATAATAGTCCTAAAAGGTGATATTAAATAGTATGCAACTATTTAGGATTATATATGAAATTGTTTGCGATGTGCATTGGTTAACCCAATTTTGCCCTAGCAAACAGAAAATGGTTCGGAGAATAATATGAAAAAAGTAGTAAGCATTCTCGGAAGTCCACGAATCAAAGGATCAAGCAGCCGGATTGCGGCTTCTTTTACAGAAGAGGCAAAACGTTTGGGTGCCGATATTGAGATTTTTCCTTTGAACAGTATGAAGTACCGCGGCTGTCAGGGATGTGAGGCGTGCCACACTAAGCTTGATCATTGTGCATTTGAAGATGACGGAAAAAAAGCTTTAGATTCCATGCGTACCGCTGATGTTGTGGTGTTTGCCAGTCCAGTTTACATGGGCGACACCTCAGGTCAGTTTAAATTGCTTATGGATCGTACGTGGTCGCATGTGGCGGTCGATTATTCCAAGGATTATCCTTTTGTGAATCGCATTCCTGAGGGGAAAGTTGCCGTGCTCATTTTAAGTCAGGCAAGTGATGAAAATACACATCTTGATGTTGTTGAAAGGTATACAGAAACATTAGCAATGCTTGGGTTTGACGTAAAAGTGCTTCGGGCAACCGGGCAGTCGATGGAAGTTGAGAACGATGTCTCAGTAATAGAAGCTGAAGCCTCTGCACTTGCCAGAATGTTGTGTGAGGCAAGCAACGGTTAGTTTGAAAATTTGTTTTGCAACGTGTGCAGGGTACCTATTGAGATCGTGCTTGGTGCAACATTTGTCATGTATTTAGGAGTGTTTTATTGTTGAATTACTAAAATCGCTATTGCTTTAGGAATAGTTACTGTTGTAAGAATCCTGATTCTTTAGCAGCAGATTCGTTATCTGAGGATGGAGCAGCTTTACTGGCTTCATCTGAATCTGTTGAAAAACTATTCTTAGCTGAGTGAGCGTTATATGCAGAGAAAAGATAATGTTAAGATATTTGGCACTGCGATTCTCTGTATCTGCATGACATTGATTTCGATAAGTCTTGTCGAAGTGCTTATCCGTCGGGATACAGAGCATGAAACAGCACTTATCCATGATACCCTCCTTAATACAGGCGCTTTGATCGGTCAGGAAATTCAACGCAATCTTTCCTACGGTATTGTTGTCACTGAAACACTTCATGCTCTTCTTGAATCTAATCACTATCAGGTTGCGAATTTCTCCAAATGGGGTGAGCGGTTGTTCGCTCTTGACTCTGGTGCCAGTTCTATTCAACTCGCACCAAATGGTGTTGTGTCTTACATATATCCGTTGAAAGGGAATGAGCGTGCTCTCGGGCATGACTTATTGCTTGATAAAAGACGTGATGACGGTGCCAACCTTGCAATACAGAGTCGTGAGATTACTTTTGTTGGTCCCTTAAAGCTTATCCAAAACGGTAAATATGCCGTGATTGCCAGAAAGCCTGTGTTTAGAAAAGTAGACGGTGTAGATACGTTCTGGGGCTTTACCATAGCCATTCTTTTGGTGGAAGATGTGTTGCCGGATAGAGTGCGGCAGTTGGAAAAGCAGGGATTGTATATAACGTTGGAAGGTGAGAACCCTGATTCTCAAGATCCGGCTGTGTTGTTTTCGTCGGAGAAGTGGGTTGAAGGCAATGATGTTGCCATGACTATTGAAGTCCCTAACGGTACTTGGACACTCAAGCTTGGACACGACCCTATAACGAATAAATACTACTCGTTGAGTAGGATTTTTGCAGCATTTTTCTCAATAACAATTTCGATCTATATTTTTGTTCAGCAATGCATGATGAGCGTAAAGCAGGAAGAAATTTCTTTTCTGAATGAGCGCCTCATGGAATTGTCCTTAAAGGATGAACTGACAGGTGTTGGAAACCGCAGGGCTGGCATGCAAGCGCTGGAACGTGGAATTCAAAAGTCAAAATATACGAAAAAGACATTGTCAGTCCTCATGCTTGATATTGACCTGTTCAAAGAGGTTAATGACCAACACGGACATCCGGCAGGTGATCATCTTCTAAAGCATTCTGTCTTTTGTCTTAATGCGTCAGCACAGCGGTGTAATTCTGTGTTCAGGATAGGTGGAGATGAATTTCTTATGCATCTTCCTGAGATGGGATTGGATGAATGCATGGATGTTGCCGATGCCATTCAAAAGTTTGTGGAGAAGATGCCTTGCGAATATGGGGGAACTGAATTGCCCATGAGCTTTTCAATCGGTCTTGCGGAGCATCATCCTGACGAGACAATTGATTCCTTGTTGCACCGCGTGGACATAAAGCTTTACGAAGCAAAGAACGCCGGTAGGAATATGATAAAATATTAAAAAAAGCCTTCATACAAATGTATGAAGGCTTTTTTTGTTCTTAATTCGACGTTGCAACTTGGGGCTGGCTGGTTCGCCATTTAACAAGGCCGTGGAGTAAGAGTGTTCCCACAACCAGAGTGCCCCCTTCGACAGCTCTCTGGCTCGGCATTTCGTTAAGGCAGAGCCATATCCATAGCGGGCCTATTGCTGTTTCTAAAAGCATCAGCATGCCTACTTCTGCTGCCGGAATGCGTTTAGGGCCTAAGGTTATGAGGACGAACGATATTGGAACGATGATGATGCAATGCAGGAGCATCCATCCCCATCCGTTATTGATAATTTCCATCGGCTGTCCCGCAGCACCGCTGATACATGCTGTAATAGCTCCCGAAAGAATAAGACCGGGCGTCATGTCTCTCGTACCGGCCGCACGATCGCTTACAAACTTACCTGCTAAAGCAATGCTGCATCCCAGCCCGATTACGTCACCGATAATGTTAGGGCTGTGCCATGAATCTAAAAGTACCCACGATATTCCTATCATTGATACAAAAATGGCTACCCATGTTATGGGCGGCGGGTTTTCTTTAAGAAAAATCCGTCCAAAGACTGCCGCAAACAGCGGCTGGGTACTGATCATAACCAAGACGTTTGTTACTGATGTTAGTGAAATGGCAGAAACAAAACAAATAGTGCTGACAGTAAAGAGCAGTGCCGATCTGATCAAAGCACGGTCGAATGATAAAATAGGCTGCTTTGGGAGGCTGTATCGGCACCAGAGGAAAACCATAAGGCTTAAGAGAAGCCCTCGCCAGAAGAGCAGGTCAAACGATTGTGCTCCTATGAGCCGGATCATAAGAGAATCGAAGCTCAGTACAAGCACGCCTAATGCGGTCAGGAGTAGGCCTTTCATATATTCAGAATGCATTTGTGTCTCGAAGCTGAAGTTGGCAGGTATCGTGTACCTTGCATGGTCTTACTGCGGGCGGAAATACTCTTTTTTCAAAATCAAGTCACCAGATATTCAGGAAAAAGCTTTTGAAAATATAGTGCAGTCGAAGCAGGGGAATGAAATCTTCGGAAATATTTTGTTTTTAGAATGAGGTAGTTGAGGGGGGCGGTTGTAACACAGTGTCCACCATCTCAAAAGGTGGTGTTGCGATTATAAAGAAGACTCGTTTCTTTAAACGAGCGAGATGACGACAAAAAAGTTTCGAGCGTATGTTCATTATAAAACAGATAGTTATGAATTTTTTTGAACCTACGCTCATTTTTTCTGTTGACTTTGAGAAGCGGATGCATAAATTGTGAGTACTTACTAACCGAACAGGAGAATTTGTGGGCAGACGAAAAATAACCCGTGTTGTCAGGAGGATGCCCCATGTGGTGTTTTACAAGCCGCAGGGAATTCCGATGATGGACTTAACAACATTAGAGATATCTGTAGATGAGTTTGAAGCACTACAGTTGATCGATGCCGAAGGGTTTTTGCAAGAAGAAGCTGCCACACAAATGGGTGTTTCCCGTCCTACACTCGGACGCATTTTAGCAGGAGCACGAAAAACAGTTGCGACTGCCCTTTCAAACGGATGCGCCATTCGAGTTGAAGGTGGAGACTATAAATTTGAAGCAGACTTACAAGCTAAGAACGAAACAGGACAGCCTTGTTGTTCTGGTGGTAAGCAAACAGAGAGGTAAGCCCGATGCACAGTTACGTGTGCTTGCGGCGTTAAAAATGACCATTTTCTGATGCAACGACATCACCAAGGAGTAACACGATGGAATCAATTAAAATAGCAATCAGCACCAATGGCCCAACACTTGATGATACTGTTAACCCTCGTTTCGGACGAGCGCCTGGTTTTTTGATTGTAGATTCTCAGAGCCTTGAGTTTACTTACTTGGATAATGGTCTTTCACAGACAATGTCTCAAGGGGCAGGCATTCAGGCTGCTCAGAATGTAGCAGGTAGCGGCGCACAGGTTGTGCTTACCGGTTATGTTGGTCCTAAAGCCTTTACAGCACTTGAAGCAGCGAAAGTTCAGATTGGACAGGACGTTGAAAACATGACTGTGCGTAAAGCAGTAGAAGAATTTAACAGTGGCAATATCACTATTGCTTCCACACCTAACTCTCAGGGCAAAAGTGGAATGAGCGGCGGGGCTGCTCAGTCTACTCAGCAGGCTCAACCTACTCAACCGGCTCAGGGAGCTGGTCAGGGTGCCGGTCGCGGACAGGGCGGCGGCGGACGTGGTCAGGGTGGCCAAGGCGGCGGACGTTGTGGCGGCCAAGGTGGCGGTCAGGGCGGCGGCCGTAAAGGCGGAGGTCGTTTCTAGTGATTATTGCAGTGGCTAGCGGCAAAGGCGGTACTGGTAAAACAACAGTTACAGCTGCATTGGCAGCGAACTGGAAAACCCCCGTTGCTGCGGTTGATCTGGATGTTGAAGAGCCTAATCTTCATCTATTTTTACATCCTAGCATCACCGGAACAGAAAAAGGTTATATCGAAATTCCCGAAGCAGACGAGAGGATGTGCACCTCTTGTGGTGCCTGTGCTGAGTTGTGCCAGTTTAAGGCAATTGCATTAATTGGGGATACGTTATTAACATTTCCTGAAATGTGTCATGGTTGTGGCGGTTGTATTGCTGTGTGTCCAACCGGTGCATTAACAGAGAGTTCTCGCGAATTGGGCGAGCTGTGCCATGGCACTTCCGGTGATATTGCGTTCCATATGGGTCGACTTCGCATCGGTGAGGCGATGTGTCCTCCACTAATGAAGTTGGTTAAGAACGAAGTCTTCTCATCCTATGAGAATGACTCTCGTGACGTTATACTAGATTCTCCTCCCGGTGCGAGTTGCCCTGCGATTTGCGCAGTGGCAGATGCGGACTGCGTAGTACTGGTAACGGAGCCGACCCCATTTGGATTTTACGATTTTAAAATTGCTTACGAAGCCTTTTCTGTTTTCAACAAGCCAACGGGTGTTGTTGTAAACAAAGCTGGCATCGGCGACATGCAGGTTTATGCCTTCTGTGAAGAACACAATATCCCTATCTGGGCGGAAATTCCGTACGATAGAGGCATTGCAGAAGCGTATTCTATGGGATCAGTAATTACAGAAGCTGTTCCTTCACTTAAACCTGTGTTCGAAGAGCTGACCCGTTCTATTCAGGAGTCCGTCCATGCATGAGATTCTCGTAATCAGCGGTAAGGGCGGAGCTGGTAAAACATCAGTTACCGGTGCCTTTGCCCACCTTTCAGACAATGCAATCCTTTGCGATCTGGATGTTGATGCACCGGATTTCCATCTTCTCAGCCAGCCTGAAAAGTATCAGACTCATGAGTTCTGGTCCGGTTATGAAGCTCATATCCGTCAGGACGATTGTATGCAATGCGGTGACTGTTTAGAACGTTGTCGTTTTGATGCAATCAAAGAAGAAGATGGGCTGTATACAGTTGACCCGATCAAGTGCGAAGGCTGTAAAGTCTGCGTTGCTTTGTGTCCGGGTGACGCTATTGATTTTAATTTAAAAAAATGTGGCGAATGGTACAGATCACATACCCGTTTCGGGCAGTTGGTTCATGCACAGTTGTATCCCGGAGAAGAAAACTCCGGCAGACTGGTAGCACTGCTGAAAGATGAAGCTCGTAAGACCGCCAAAGAGTATGGCTACGAGATTATGCTTGCAGACGGCGCACCGGGCATCGGCTGTCCTGTTATCAGCTCACTTTCCGGAACTGATCTTGCCGTGTTCGTAACCGAGCCGACTCCATCGGGCCTGCACGATTTAGAACGCGTTGCCGCATTATGTGACCACTTCCGAGTTAAAGGATGTGTGGTCATCAATAAATACGATTTAAATACCGACATGACAGAAAAGATTGAATCATTCTGCGAGCAAAAGGGGTACCCAGTTGCTGGTCGAGTTCCGCATTCCAATGCTGTTACAGCAGCAATGGTGGAGCGTAAGACCGTTACAGAATATGATTCATCTATGTACACTGATTTTGCCGGTATCTGGAACAATGTACTCTCACAGCTGTAATTACCCTTGCAGCACCGAATTTTTGACAGGTTACAAGGAGACAATATGTCCTCAACTCTCGTAGCAGTTCCATCTGCAGCACCAGGTGGACTTGAAGCAGGCGTAGACGCACACTTTGGCCATTGCCAGATGTACACCCTTATTTCCGTAGAAAACGGCAGCATTGCTAATGTTGAAATCATTCCTAACATCCCGCATGAGCAGGGTGGCTGTATGGCTCCTGTTAACTACCTTGCAGGCCACAAAGTTCAGGCTATCATTTCCGGTGGCATGGGCATGCGTCCTCTGATGGGCTTTAATCAGGTTGGTATCGAAGTTCTGCACGGCAACGGCGCAGCAAGCGTTCAGGATGCAGTAAGCGCATTCATCGCTGGTACTCTTCCACATTTCTCTCAGGAATTCACTTGTGGCGGCGGCGCAGACCATAGTCACGACACAGAAGGCTGCGGCAGCCACTAGAAAAAATATTGCATAGGGTCTGGAACAGGTAATGCGTGCGAGCTGGAAAACAGCGCTGCAAGTTTAGGCTTTCTGAGTTTGCATTTTCTGGCCGCGGATACGGGTTTCCAATCCCTCCAAACCTATTTGCAACGCAATCGATGGCAACATCGAGCAACTACCGGAGTTTTCTTTAAATAAATGGATTTCCTCTGCTGAGGATTATTGCTGCACGGCATTCGCCAACGCAAGTTTTCGTCGTCAGCCAGAGGCTTTTTGTCGGATATACTGATTTTATCCGGTAGGTTTGCAACAGAAAACGAGATGTTTATCATCTCGTTTTTCTGCGTTTGCAGGGTAGCAGTTGTGCCGCCTTGTCTGCCAGCTGTCCCTGCGCCTATCTTTTCTTGCTGTTCTTGCATTCAGTGCCTATATACCTTTCGGTGCAGAGCGGTGAATTCCGCCATATTGAGCGCAAGGAGATGCGAGTGTTTATCCCATTGGATACGTGTACAGATGAGTTTTCTGAAGAAGCATCCGCATTCGGACATTGTGTCGCGTGTGGTGTTTCGCATTCGCTACCGTACGGTCATGCGAAATTTTATGCACATGAATTGCGGCAGCAGCTTGAGGCTAAAGGCGACATGCTTCTCCCTATTCCCGACGGTGTTGCGGATCAGCAGAAAATTCAGGCACAGGTGGACGCACTTGCGGGAAACCCTCGCTACAGTATGGATTATTTATGGGGCTCCGCGCTAGGGCAGATGCTTGGCGTTATGGTTTGTAGAACGCAGGATGGTACCGTGGGTGTTGTGCGTGCTTTTTCCGGTCAGTATGACAGGTTGTATGAAATCCCCGGCTGGGCACCACCAGTAATGGATTTAGCGCAGTACAATGCGGTAAATTCTGTGGGGAATAAGATCGTTAACGATTATACGGATCAGATTAATGCTCTTGCTCCTTCTGATAAGGCACTTCTGCAACAGCTTAAGCAGGAGCGAAAAGCTCGCTCTCGTTCTTTAATGGATGAACTGTACGGATTGTATATTCTGGGGAATTTTTCAGGCGGGCAAAAGCCGCTTAAAGAAGTTTTCTACAGCAAACAGGGTATGCGAACCGGTACGGCAGATTGTTGTGCTCCTAAGCTGATTCATTATGCGCAGCAGAATCAGTTGACTCCGCTTGGAATCGCAGAGTTTTTCTATGGAGCTGAAAATAAATCGCAAACGCGGCAGCACGGTAAATTTTACGAAGCGTGTGAAGAAAAATGCCAGCCGATTCTCGGCTTTATGCTTTGCGGGTTACAATAACGATGGATAAGTTTATGTTTGAAACATATGATGCGTCGCATCTTTCAATAGACGTTTTATACGCAGATGAACATTGCGTAGTAGTATATAAGCCTGCGGGGCTGCTTTCTGTACCCGGAAAAGGGCCGGAAAAAGCTGACTGTGTTGTCAGCCGAGTGCGCGAAATGTTTCCCGGATGTATTGAACATCCAGAAGCGCATCGCCTCGATATGTCTACATCCGGCATTCTGATTCTTGGGCTTACAACTGAAGCCAAGCGCGATTTGTCCACAGAATTTCGTGAACGTCGCGTAGGGAAAAAGTACGAAGCAATTCTTGATGGTGAAGTGCGCGGGGACAGTGGTACAATTGATCTGCCATTGCGTCTGGACTGGTTTAACAGCCCTATTCGCATTTATGATCCACTTCAGGGTAAGCGTTGTCTTACGTTGTGGGAAAAGCTTGATTACTCTGACGGGCAGACTCGAATGTCGTTTGACCTCGTTACAGGGCGTACACATCAGCTTCGTGTGCATTCATCCCATAAATTCGGGCTCGGATGTCCAATCGTCGGGGATAATCTGTACGGCACACGTAACCCCGGTGAACGTCTTATGTTGCACTCTCGTTATTTAAAGATTGCACACCCTACTTCCGGTGAAACTCTTGAATTTGACAGAGCACCTGATTTTTAATTTATTGTAGTATGCCGCGATGAGCTGATGTGTTGCATACATTGCAGTGCCTTGGTTCAAAAGGCTTGCGTATATACTTCGGGAGGATGCTAATGCTGACATTTAA
Source organism: Halodesulfovibrio sp. MK-HDV (assembly GCF_009914765.1). Lineage (NCBI taxonomy): Bacteria > Pseudomonadati > Thermodesulfobacteriota > Desulfovibrionia > Desulfovibrionales > Desulfovibrionaceae > Halodesulfovibrio > Halodesulfovibrio sp. MK-HDV. The sequence goes on from NZ_WYDS01000019.1 coordinate 15,878, forward strand.
GTGTGCCGCGTGCCGTAGAAAACTCTGGAAGTATTTTAAGATCGGCAAGGGCGAAGTCGTCCGATGTCATAAAGATCGGATAAAAAAAATCTTTGAGATAGATGAACGCGACGGGAAGGTGTTTTGCCTGTGCGGGCGTCCTATCGGAGTAGATAAAGAAGGGCATTACAGAATGATCCGCAATGCCTGCACATACTCCGGAACAAAAGATCCGAAGAAATAAAAAAAAGGAAAGGGTACTCCCTTTCCTTTTTTTGTGTTCGGTGAACTTTACGCTAGACTTCTTCTTCCAGTGCTTTTTTCATAATTTCAATGACGTTGCCGCGTTCCTGCGCAAGACGTTTCCATTTTTTCTTTTCTTTCTTAGTTGCTTCGATTGTATGAAGCAAATCTCGTATCGTCTGTGCAGGGTAGCCGTAGCTTTGTGGTTCTTTGCGCAGCTCTTCATCATTGCGTTGGCGCAGTGCAGTCAGTTGATTAGCATTTAAAATCATAAGCACATCCTCTCAGGTTGATGACAAACTCGCACAAGGACACATATCTCGGGGATAGGTACTGTACAGCTTAAAAATACACCGCCTGTTGGCTGTCAGTTCAGGAAGCTATTTGAAATGCATACGTTTTCCTATGTATTTCAAAATGATTATTTCCGGAAACGTTCAGGCAACTACAAGCAGAATCAGCAAGATTCCTGCCCGCTCGGGTGCGTCTTTCGTTGCATCGTGTTGTCTCAATCTGCCTAAAAAAGGCTCTGTCGGTACTCTGTAGCTTTTACAGAGAGCGATCGGGGCAGTTAGTTATATGGCATCGTTAAGAGAACCATTATCATGACTGTATACTGCCTGTACTTTTTATACTTATCAACCTTAGCAGGCTATATTCATTTTTCTTTTGTAGAGCGTTCGTTCAATGCCGCGCCCTCGGCGCCTGAAGGTTCATACTCATCAGCTTTTCCGTGCGGAATTGTATCTTTTGCTTTTGGCATAATGAGCCGTACACCGCGTTCGAAAAAGAGATACTCGAACGACCAGTTAATAAATACAATGATGCGGTTACGGAACCCAATAAGATACAGCAGGTGAACAATGAGCCATGTCACCCATGCGAAGAAGCCTGTGATCTTGAATTTTCCAAGATGAACAACTGCGCTGGATCGCCCGATGGTGGCAAGTGAGCCTTTGTCGAAGTAGGAGAACGGCTCAAGCTTTGTACCATCAAAAAGATTCATGAGGTTTTTGGCTGCCAGTGCGCCCTGCTGAATTGCGTTTGGGGCAACAGTCGGGCCAATGACTGGAGTGTCTCCATCCATCGGTAACGCAAGGTCTCCGGCAACAAATACCTCAGGGTTATCTGCGAGATTAAGCTCAGGTGTTGTTATAATGCGGTTTGCATGTCCTAGCGGCATCCCCATTTTTTCGGCAACATTGTTGCCGCGAATACCGGCTGTCCAAAGGACTGTTCGTGTGGAAATGACATCACCGGATTTCAGGGTGATTTTGTCCGCTTCAACCTGCACCACATGCTGTTTGTAGTTGCCGTGCACATCAAGATGCTCAAGTCTTTTTTTTGCGTAGCTGCGTAATTTTTCAGGAAAGCCTTTAAGAGGGCCGTCTTCTCCCTCGATGAGCATGATTTTTACATCACTCTTATCGAGTCCTCTAAAATCTCTGCGCAGTGAAGTGTGCACTAGTTCGGCAAGAGCGCCCGCGTATTCAACGCCTGTTGGGCCGCCGCCTACAATCGCAAAGGTGAGCAGTTGTTCCCGTATTGCAGGGTCTGGCTCGTGCTGTGCGTATTCGAAGCAGGAAAGAATATGGTTACGGATGTCGATGGCTTCTTCCGCACTTTTGAGCGAGAAGGCAAACTCCTCTGCACCGGGAACGCCGAAGTAGCTGGTCACGCTGCCGAGAGCGATAATAAGACCATCATAGTGGATAGGTCCTACATCGCTGAGGAGAACTTTTCTTTTTAAATCAAGTCCGGTCACCTCGGCCATGCGGAAATCTACATTCAGCATTTTACGGAAGGTTCCGCGGAGTGGATATGAAATTTGCTCCGGCTCCAGGCCTGCGGACGCAACTTGATAAAGCAGAGGTTGAAATAGATGATAGTTGTTACGGTCGATAACTGTAACTTGGTATCCATCTTTTTTTCCGAACTCTTTTGCGGCCCAGAGTCCAGCGAATCCACCGCCTAGAATAACAATTTGCTTAGCTTTACTGCTGTGTTCTGACATGACTACACCATTGTGCGTGATTGTTTACTATATTTATGAATCTGGAATTGTAGCATACAAGTTACAAGATGGTCCTTCTATACCTATGTATGATTTTACCAACAGTGTATAGAGTTTTTTACGGCAATGAGGACTATGAATTATATCATATTTTAGATAGATAAGTTACGTTGCATTGTGATTATTTATAGCAGGAGATGGTTGTGGGAAAACTCAGTATTGACCTGCTTCAATCCGGTATGGTGCTTCAAGACGAAGTTCGGGGGATGAAGGGAAAACGTCTGTTTCCTGCCGGTGTAGAGCTGGATGAACAAAAGATTACAATTCTTAAAGCATGGGGAGTGGTAGAGGCCGATATAATAGGGGGTACACGCGAAAGTTCACGTCAGGCTCAGCTGGAAAAAGAGTCTGTTGCGGATGAAGCGCAATTACTTGCCAAACGGTATGTTACACAGGCATTCCGCGGGCAGGAAGCTGGTTCTAGCTTTATGCGCCAGTTTAAAGTTCAGTGTATAAAGCGCACAACGAAGGCTATACGCAGCCGAAATTTTTCTGTGATGACAGCGGAGAACATGCGTGATCTATACGATCAGGCAGCAAAGAGTACTCTGCGTCCGGGTATGGTTACGCCTCAGGATCTTGTTGAAACACAACTGGAGCTGGTATCGTTTCCGGATATTTATTATGAGATTGTTCGTGAATTGGAGTTTCCGTTCACGACATCACGTAGGCTTGCTGGTATCGTGTCTAAAGATACCGGACTTGCCGCCCGCATTTTGAAACTGGTTAACAGCCCGTTTTATGGGTTTCCATCCCGTATCGAAAGCATTGAACGTGCGTTGACAATTCTTGGTTCTAACGAACTGACGACACTGACCTTGGGGCTGAGTGTTGTACACATCTTCTCCGGGGTTCCGGATACTGTCTTTAACGTTCAAGACTTTTGGGAATATGCGATTTCCTGTGGTATTCTGTCTCGTCTGCTTGGTGCACACTGCACGGATTTGATGGAAGAACGCTTGTTTGTCGGCGGGTTGCTACAGCCTGTCGGAATGTTGCTTATGATCAGCTATGACCCTGCATCTATGTGTAAGGCCGTACTGCTGAGCCGCAAAAAAGGTGTTTCCCTTCCGGTTGCTGAACGTGCGGTGTTTGGCTTTAACCATGCGGAAGTGGGAGCGGCTTTGTTGGAGTCATGGAATATTCCGGAAACTCTGACAAATATTGTTCGTCATTGCTACACGCCTCTGTCGTCACCATTGCCGACAGATTCGGGCATTGTGCATTTGGCAACGATTATGGCGACCGGATTGCGTAGAAAGGATTTCTGCACATTCCATTTGCCGGACTTTTTTTCAGCTACATTGGATGAAACAAAGATTTCTCCTTCTGTGCTCGCGCCTATTCTTTCGCAATATGATAGGCAGTTTGCAGATACTCTGGAGATTTTGACCGACGGTATGTAGCCATGCGGGTGTTGCAGCCTTGGTGTAGCTGGTGTAATTCAAGAGAGAAAGGCAACGGATTGCGCTTGCGCAGTTTACGAGTTGCCGAGGGCATGAGAGCCGGAGAGTGCGTGCTTTTCGGTTGATGAAGTCGTACTTATAAGCAAAGTTGGGTGAGATGGTAGAGCATGAAGCATTTGTTTCTCCAGATAAAAACAATACTCCGGAGAGCCGGCAGGCGTTGTTAAAGATTCTGGAGGCAGCAACAGGAATGGGGCATTTTGGATATCGGCTAAGTGAAGTTGCCGATGTTTCAAGCATGCTCACAGAAATTGCTGCCAATGTAGAGGCTATCCACCCCTTTAAAACGATGGCATTTTTGCTGGTGGATGAAGAATCACATGATTTCGTTATGTCATGGTGTTCATCTAAAACAGAAGAAGCCAGCATTACCGATGCCTGCCGTGTGCTCATGGAAGACCATATGTTTTCCTGGGCGCTGCGTCGCAATCAGCCAACCACTGTTACCTCCGAAGGACTTGGAGACGTGTTGCTGCATCCACTGCAGACTTCTTCAGGGCCTGTGGGGATGTTTGTGGGCGTTTTGCAGGGCGATGAGCCGGCAGAAGATGTATCATTTTATCTCCTTTCTATGACGCTTGTTGCAGCAAGCATCGCCATTGAAAACTTTTTTCTCTACAAGCAGCTTTCTGAAAGCAACAGCGAACTGGAAGGAAAAGTTACCAGCCGTACAGAAGAATTGAGCGCTTCCAATAGACAGCTCAGACGTACTCTTCAAGAAAAAGAAACATACAAACAGCATTTAGAGCTGTTGTTCTCGTCCATGCAGGACGTGATGATTTCTGTTGATCCGGAACTTACCGTGCAAAGCATTAACCGTGCGGGTGAAGATTTGTTCGGTGTTATGCAGGATGATGTTGTGGGTAAGCTGCTGCCGCAGGTTATGCCTGACCTTGCATTGCGCTGTGATGAATTTTTCCACGACGTTCTTTCATACGGTGAACGCATCGTTGAAGAGCGAGTCGAGTTACTGTTAGATGCTGATGCGAGACATATCTTTATGATCAACTGCTCGCCGTTTGCATCCGGTGCTGATGGGCAACGTGGCGCTATGCTTATGCTGCGCGACATTACCCGCCTTGTTTCTCTGGAAGAACAGTTGCAGGAGCGACGTTCCTTCAAGAACATTATCGGTACCAGCAAAAGTATGCTCAACTTGTATTCAATGCTTGAAAACCTTGTTGATCTGGACACAACTGTTCTTGTTACCGGTGAATCCGGTACGGGCAAAGAGCTTGTGGCAGAAGCGTTGCACCATAATGGTGCCCGTGCAAACGGACCGCTTGTTCGTGTGAACTGCTCGGCATTGTCTGAAAATTTGCTGGAAAGCGAGTTGTTCGGCCATGTGCGCGGAGCATTTACCGGTGCAACCAAAGACAAGGTCGGTCGTTTTGAAGCCGCTGAAGGCGGTACAATTTTTCTTGATGAAATCGGTGACGTGTCATTACGTATTCAGGTTCTTTTGCTCAGATTCCTTGAGTCACACGAATTTGAACGCGTAGGTGATACTGTAACCCGTAAAGCTAACGTACGTATTGTGGCTGCAACCAATGCAGACTTGCAGCAGCGTGTGGCACAGGGCGTGTTCCGCTCAGATTTGTTTTACAGACTGAATGTTATGAACGTGCATCTTCCGCCGTTGCGTGAGCGTCTGGATGATTTGGCGCTGTTGGTGCAGTTCTTTATTGATATGTTCAACGATACGTTGGGGGTTTCGATCTCCGGTTTGTCAGAGCAAGTTATGCAAGTTTTCATGAACCATCCTTGGCCGGGTAATATTCGAGAATTGAAACATACTATCGAGCATGCTTCTATTCTTGCTCGAACCGGACGTATTACGCCGGATCACCTGCCAGTTCAGATCCTGGGTGCAGATCCGTTGTCCAGTTCTGATACTGTTCGTTATCCGCCGTACGGTGGTGGTTATGGCGGCGGGTATGGTTCACATTACTCCCCGCAGCCGCTCATCAGTCCGAATGCCTATATGCCAGCTTCCATGCAACAGGCGCGTGTGCCTTGTCATACCGTTTCTGTTGAAGAAGTTCAGGCGGCGATTGCTTCTGCTAATGGTAATAAAACAGCGGCAGCTAAATTGCTTGGTATGGGCAGAGCGACCTTGTACCGAAAATTAAAAGAACTTGGTTTGGGATAATTATCCCGAAATAAAAATACTGAAGGCGTCTCAGGATGTCTCTAAGTGTCTCATGAGACGTCTCATGAGACACTTTTTTGTTTTGTCACTTTTTTTTTACGAATCATAACTATTTGAAATATTATAATTAATTAATTTTGAAAAGTTGGCATTGTGCTTGCTATAGTAGAAATACAAAGACTGCTCGTCACAATGCAACAGTTGACGACGGGATTACAAATTTCGGTCAGCAGTATCCTATACGATACTGTACTACGCCTGAAGGTGTAAAATCTTCCGACAATCTTGGGGAAAAGGTTGTTCGAGCCCCGCTGGGGAATAGTAAGGCTCATGGAAGGTTTTGCACGCATTTGTCTGCACCTCAGGGTGCAGAACAGGGGATAGCCGGGTGAAGATTTATCTTCATCGGGGCACGGGGGGGTATAGTACTCAAACTATACCACAAATAGAGTAGGTAATATCTCACTCTATTTCGCAGAAAAATCTTTTGATTTTGTGACTGCGGGGGAAACTGGTGGACGGTCTTACCGTCACAGTTAACGCAACGTACTGCGAGAATGTTATTCGGCTAAATAGCCGTTAGTGAGTGCTATAGAAAAAAAGCTGAGTATCTGTCTCGATACTCAGCTTTTTTCTGTAACCATTGTTTAGCGATCTACAAAAAAATTTCATCGCTCTTCGCTGGTGAATCAGAGCATGCCGCGTTACGCCCGTTGGTATGCTCTACTTGATAACATTTCTGCACATGGAATCGTCTCATTCCGTGTGCAGAGTTTGTTATCAAAAAAAGCACTGAACAAATGTTACCATCTGTTCAGTGCCCAAAATTAATTCAAGGGGGGGAATGCTATGAATGTTTTCATGCATCCCTTGAGCAAAGGTACGCAATCAAAGCCTCCAACATGTGCTGATAAGCTGTGCACGATTGAAGCAGTCAGATTGCGTCCTTTGTCTCCGGGAAGAGCGGTAGAAGACTGAAGCCTAGCTTCCAGTCAGTTCTGTACGACCCTCAACGAGTTCGGTGATGACACTTGGGTCGGCCAAAGTGGATGTGTCACCAAAATCGCCAGTACTTCCTGAAGCAATTTTCCGCAAAATTCTCCGCATAATTTTACCACTTCGAGTTTTTGGCAGTTCTTCTGCAAACTGCAATACTTCCGGCGTAGCAATCGGTCCGATTTCTTTTCGAACCCAGGTGCGAAGTAACGCGCGCAATTCTTCAGTCTCATCTTCATCTGCCTTTAAGGTCACGTAGGCATAAATGCTTTCACCTTTGATAGCGTGCGGCATTCCTACTACTGCTGCCTCTGCAACCGTAGGATGAGCAACCAGTGCTGATTCAATTTCAGCTGTGCCCATACGGTGGCCGGATACGTTGATTACGTCATCAAGGCGTCCCATGATCCAGAAATAGCCGTCACTATCTACGCGAGCACCATCACCGGATTCATACATTCCGGGGAATTTTTCAAAATAGGTGCTTTTGTAGCGTTCCGGATCACCAAATACGCCGCGAAGCATACCCGGCCATGGTTTACGGATAACAAGATGTCCACCTTCATTCGGCTCAGCATCTGTTCCGTCAGAACGCACGATCCGAGCATCAACTCCCGGAAGTGGAAGGGTCGCAGACCCCGGTTTCAATGGAGTTGCAAACGGGAGTGCAGCAATCATAATGCCGCCTGTCTCTGTCTGCCACCAGGTATCAACGATAGGAGTTTTACCTTTGCCTATTTCATCGTGATACCACATCCATGCTTCAGGGTTAATCGGTTCACCAACGGATCCAAGTACCCGCAATGAAGAAAGGTCGTGGCGTTGGGTCCACTCTGTCCCTTCGCGCATAAGGGCGCGGATAACTGTCGGGGCAGTGTAGAAAATAGAAACGCCGAATTTTTCTACGATGCTCCAGAAACGGTCCGGGCTAGGATAGCTTGGAACACCTTCAAACATAAGGGTTGTGGCACCGAGGGACAACGGGCCATATACTATGTAAGAATGACCGGTAATCCAGCCGATATCAGCGGTACACCAGTACACGTCAGATTCTTGAATATCAAAAACCCACTGTGATGTGTGTGCTGTATAGGTAAGGTACCCGCCAGTAGTATGCACAACGCCTTTTGGTTTTCCTGTTGATCCACTTGTATAAAGAATAAACAACGGATCTTCAGAATCCATAGGCTCGCACTCGCAGAAAGGCTTGATGTCAGGCTGTTGCATTGCCTGATGCCACCAGATATCCCGCTCGTCCGTCCATTCCAGTTTGCCTTGTTCTGCAATACCTGCACGGTCTACAACAACAACGTGTTCAACACTCGGGCAGGATTTCAGTGCGTCGTCTGCATTTGCTTTAAGGGGAATTACGCGACCGGAGCGTAAAACAGCATCTGCGGTAACAAGCACTTTTGCTTCACAATCTATCATACGACTTTGCAGGCTGAGGGCAGAAAAGCCCGCAAAAACGATTGAATGCACTGCACCAATACGAACACAGGCAAGCATGGCAATGGATAATTCCGGAATCATCGGCATGTACAAGGCTACTCGGTCGCCTTTGCCTACTCCGTATTTTTTTAACACGTTAGCAAATTTACATACTTCTTCGTAGAGTTCCTCATACGTGAATGTAATTACATCTCCTTCCGGCTCCCCTTGCCAGATAAGAGCTGCTTTATCCTTACGACCAAGTCCCAGATGTCTATCAAGACAGTTATGGGCAACGTTCAACTTGCCGCCGGTAAACCAGCGGATGTCCGGTGTGTCCATGTCTGCTTCAAGCACACTGGTGAACGGGGAGAACCAGTCAATCAATTCATTTGCCCGTCCCGCCCAGAACCCTTCATTGTCTTCAATAGAGCGCTTATACTGACGCTCATATTCTTCCAGGGACTGGATATGAGTTCCTACGCCTACGGATTTTGAAGGGGTGAACAGACGCTGCTCATCTTGCATGGAAATGATGTTGTTTTGGCTCATGGGATTCTCCTCGAAATAAATGGTGACATCATACGGCAGTGGTCTTCCAGATGCTTCTGCATCGCATGTTGACCCGAAAATTTGTATGTTCCGGTTGTGGCGTATACTGGTGCTGCAAGGAATAGTATTCGCCACAACCGCAAACAAACCATAAGGGAAAGGTGGAAACATTTTATATGTAACCTGCGAGAGCATTTCGGTTTGTTAATGAACAACTGCATTATGCAACCATCTGTTTCAAAAAAGACATTCTTTTTCGGTGAACGGTATGAATCGAAAGGTGAATAACATGGCTACCGGTAAGCGGTAGAAAAAGGCATAGTGAATGGCATAACAATGGGATGGCGGAAGGCTGGATTTAGGGGGAATCATCTTGGCAGAGCTAAAAGCAATACAACTGTTTGAACTTACCATGAGTTTCAACTACAGTGTTTTTTACTTGCTGTTGCATAATCCCAACCGGAACCAATCGTAGGAGTCTGTGTGAGTCATTCGACGCTAAAACAGATGTTTCGACCGACCTCTGTGGTAATAATTGGTGCTTCTGAAGAGTCTGGAACCCCTGCCTGTGACTGTATGCAAAACTTGCTCGGCGGTACGTTTCTGGGACCAATACTTCCGGTTGTGACACAGCCGGATTCGCCGGATACCATTTTCGGTCAGCCCGTTTACACCGCCATTGATACACTCCCTATTACACCGGACCTTGCCATCATTTGCGTTGATGCAGACGAGGTTCCTTTTTACATAGAAGAGCTTGGTAAGCGTGGAACACAGAACGCAATTCTGTTTTCTTCCGGTTTTTCACGGTTCAACACAAAGCAGGCTACTCGTAAGCGTGAACGACTCGTTGCGCTGGCGCATAAATTTTCTGTACGGTTGCTGGGGCCTAACGGGCTCGGCTTCATCAACCCCTCCCTCGGCATTAATGCCAGTCTTGCTTCATCTCCTTTTACCACGGGCAAAGTTGCCTTTGTCACACAGTCAGATTCCTTGTTTACCTCCGTGCTCGATTGGGCAGTGTCCAAATCTCTTGGCTTTTCTCACGTAATTTCTCTCGGAGATGTGCTTGATGTGGGCTTCAGTGAAGTGCTGGATTATTTGAACAGAGACATGAATACCCGTGCCGTGCTGCTGTACCTTGAGTCAGTTGCCAATGCTCGCGAGTTTATGTCTGCTGCGCGTGCACTTTCGCGGTCAAAGCCTGTCATCGTTGTTAAAGCGGGCAAATTCCATGCGGCAGAGCAAGCTGTGGCTGCACATACAGGTATGATTCTGGGTGCGGACGAAGTGTACGAAGCCGCATTCAAACGAGCCGGTATGCTTCGGATGGATTCCATTGATTCTGTTTTCGACACCATTCAGGCGCTTGCATGGTCAAAGCCGCTGAAAGGTAAACGGTTGGCTATTGTCACAAACGGTGGAGCACCGGCATTTATTGCGACTGACCTGTTGCTAAAGGGAGGCGGAGAGCTTGCTGAGCTGACAGATGAAGCGTGTCAGCATTTGGATGACGCACTTGGAAGCAGTTGGTCGTATTGGAATCCACTAGTAATTGATGCCAAGGCTGATGCAGACATGTACGCAAGCGCTATTAAACCGCTGCTGCGTGACAGTTCTGTGGATGGCATCCTTGTGTTGCATATCCCTACAGCCGGTGTGGACAGTGCTGCTATTGCTGAACAGGTAGTGAAAACCTGCAAGCGCAGTAAAAAGGTAATCCTTACAAGCTGGCTTGGTGGAGGCGATGGTGACATAGCGCGAAACATATTTTTTAAGGCAAAGGTGCCTTCCTACGTTACGCCGGACAGTGCTGTGCGTACCTTCCTGTATCTTGTGCAGTACAGGAGTAACCAGATTAAGCTGGCGGAAGCACCAGAGTCGCGGCCTGATAGCAAAACAGACGTGTTGAAAAGTCGTGCGATTGTTTTGCAGGCGCTCGAAGAGAAGCGTCAGATGCTTACCGTGCAGGAAGTTGAAGCATTACTTGCGGCCTACGACATTAACTGCATCACTACACGCAGTGCAGATTCAGTAGAGCAGATTGCAGCCATTGCAGATGAGGTGGGGTATCCGCTGGCGATAAAAGTGATCTCGCCGGATATTTTCCGTAAGTCACAGGTCGGCGGGGTTATGCTGGATATTCAGGATAGCGCTGAAGCCACAGCCGCTGCTGAATCTATAGTAATGAATGTTGCCCAGTATCAACCATCCGCACGCATTAACGGGTTTGCAGTCCAGCGAATGACGCAGCGTTTGCGTGGGGTAGAGCTTTCTATCGAAATCGAAACTGATCCGCAGTTCGGTCCTGTTATCCGTTTCGGGCAGGGTGGCTCCTTGGCTCATATTATACAGGATACGCAAACAGAGTTGCTACCGTTGAATATGAGCCTTGCAAAAGAGCTTGTAGCCTCTACACATGTGAGCAAGCAACTTGTAGGTAACAAAACAGTTACAGGCGTGGATACGCAGGCTGTATATGAAATGCTTGTATCTATTTCACAGATGTTGATTGATATACCGGAAGTTTTTGAATTAGAGATTAATCCCGTGCAGGCAGATTCCCGTGGAGCGTTTGTTTTCGATGCTGCTGTTCGTGTGGCATGGACAGATATGGGTGGTGCAGATCAACTTGCAATTTGCCCGTACCCTGCTGAACTGGAAGAAATCATACAAGTGGGCGATGACCTGACTGTTCGTCTCCGTCCGATTCGGCCTGAGGATGAACACGCCCACTGGGGTTTTGTGGAGAACCTCAGTCCGCAGGACAGGCGTTTCAGGTTCTTTGGTAATGTTGGCGAGTTGCCGCGTTCTGAAATGGTTAAGCTGACACAGATTGACTACGACAGGGAGATGGCGTTCATTGTTCAGACTATTCCTGAAGATGGAAAAGAGCCGCTTACCATCGGGTCTGCCCGTGCTATGATTTCAACGGACAATGAAACCTCTGAGTTTGCAGTGGTTGTTCGTAGTGACTGGAAGCGCAAGGGGCTGGGGCGCATGTTAATGGCGCACCTCGTGAATTATCTGCGCTCCCGTAATACAAAGCAGATTACAGGCGAAGCTCTTGGCGATAACAAGAATATGGTCGAGCTTGCGCGATCCCTTGGGTTTGTGGTTTCAAAAGATTTTGATGACGATACGTATCACTTCACACTGGATTTAAAAGATGAAGAGCCTGACGACGGGCTATAGTCGTAATTCTTTTCAATAAAAAGAGCGCCCCGTTGCTATCAGCAACACCGGGGCGCTTTTTTTTGAAAACTGAAAATAAAAAGAGTGGGGCTCGCATGCTCCACTCTTTCTTTTGCTTTGCATCGTATACTTGCGAATTCCACAGGAAGGCGAACGCTAATACGAATGTGAGATTTTGTCCGGCGCTATTGCTGGTAACCGCACCATCGTGCATATCCTGCACGGCGCAATTCAGCCGGAGTGTGTGTCTCAGGTTGCAAAGAGTTGGTCTACAGGAAAAAGAAACTCTATTTATTAACCATTTCTTTGAGTTCTTTCCCTGCACGGAAAACAGGTAACTTTTTAGGAGATACCTTCACACTTTCACCAGTTTTAGGGTTACGGCCTTTGTATCCCTTGTACTCTTTCACTTTAAAAGAACCAAATCCACGAATTTCAACTCTGCCTTCTTCGACAAGAGCTTCACGAATGCTGTCAAAAAAGACATTCACAAGCAGTACTGCTTCATCTTTAGACAGGTTATGATCCTCAGCCATCAACTTAACAAGTTCGCTTTTATTCACAAGAACCCCCTATGGAATATCTATTCGTAATTTTGTCCACGATATTAGAGTAGTACCTATTCACTGCAATAGTGACAAGGGGGTGATGGTTATTTCTTCTGTTATTCAAAGGGGTTTTGGTTATAAAACTATAAAACGTACGATCAATGAAGCGTAATGCTTGCATATTCTGACGTTGAAAAAATAGTTCAATTTATAGTGCTAGTTGCAATATATCATCAAACAAACAGTTAGAAGTAAGCAAAAATGCAGTTGGAAAAGCCTACGTCTCGTTAGTCTAACGGGACGTAGCAATGTTTAAACGTGGTTTCGTAGCTTCAATTCTATTGGATGTGGCTTCAAATACCATTGCGATGACAAATATTCTTCATCATATTTTCGGACATAATGGTTGCACAGAGTCAGCGGAACAATAAGAGGCACTAATTGGGAATGGTATTGTTCGATAACTTCCTGAAATTCCTTTTTTTCGTCAGCTGAGAGCGCTTTTTTAAAATATCCGGCGATATGTTGTAATACGTTTGTATGTTTTTTGACCGTTGTTTTTATTTTAAGGGTAGTCAGTAATTCGTTCTGGTACTGCTGAAGCATTTCTAGCGTGTCCATTTGCTTACCGTGTGCTACCAATGAACCCATGGAACGGTAGTGCTCGACGCTATGGGACATGAGCAGCAACTTCTGGCGGGTATGGAATTCTACCAAATTACGGTACGCAAATGGTTGCTTGAGCATTTCCCTCCAACGTTGAAGGGCAAAGATTTGTTCAATAAAATTCTCACGAAACGGTGCATCGCAAAGTCTTCCTTCTTCTTCTACAGGAAGTAGCGGAAAGTGTTCCATAAAGGCTCTGGCAAAGACTCCGATACCTTTTAAGCTTGGTGGGCCGGCGTTTTTAGCTTCTTTTGGATCAACATCTTTATATACTTTTACCCGCTCCATGCCGCTGGAAGGGGATGCACGTTTAAAGACGAATCCACACAAGTGTTCATTTTCAAGTTCTTGAACTCGTTGCGCCGAAAATTCTTTCATTTGTGCGGTGTGATCCAGAAATGTTTTGTTTGTAACAAGTCTCGGGTCTTCAGGTTCTCCTACAAGGCGCATTGCTTCTCGAGGGATGCCGAGACCCATTTCAACCTCAGGACACACTGGGACGTATTCAACATATTCCCCTAGCGTATTTACAAGCCATAAATCTTTTTTATGCCCGCCATCAAAGCGGACAGGGTTGCCAAGTAGGCAGGAAGAAATGCCAATGCGAATTTTTTTTGTGTCCTGCATGTTGCTCTTTCCTCTTTGAGGTATAATATTATGTCTAAGAGTTCGCATTAAGATTGGCTCAGTTGCGTTGTGTATGCAAATATAAAAATTATGAAATGGTGCTTACGTACATTTGGAGTTTCGTTATGACCACTGAACTGACTCAACCAATAGATGTTGTATTTTTTGACTTCAGCGGCGTGTTAGCTGATGAAGGTTTTGTGGAAGGGTTGCGTAAAATTGCTGCGCGTAACGGTTTTGATCAGGACGAATTTCAGTCTGTAGTTACCGAAATTTGTTATGAGGGCGGCTACGCGACTGGCAAAGCAACTGAAGCGGAGTTTTGGGAAGAAGTACGCAAAAAGACAGGTTTAGTTGAGCAAAGCGAACTGCTGCATCTGGAAATTCTGACAGGATTTGCTGTGCGATTATGGATGCTTGAAGTTGTGGATGTTATTCGCGCAAGCGGTGTAAAAACAGCCATTTTAAGCGATCATACGAACTGGCTCGAAGATCTCGACTTTGAACATTCTATTTATTCCCATTTTGATCGGGTGTTTAATTCGTACCGTGAAGGTATCTCCAAACGTTCTCATGATTATTTTCATTACGCCTTGCGTGCAATGGATGTGACTCCTGAACGCTCTTTATTTGTAGATGATAATCCATCGAATTTATTGCGTGCTGGTGAAATTGGAATACAGACACTGCTGTACGATGAACATGACAAAGTGCTCGAACGTCTTCAGGCGTTATTCCCGAATGTCATTTTCCCTACTGTATAATAGCGTGTGTGGAAGGAAGCGGATGAGAGTGCCACACTCTACAAACGTTGCGTTATAGATGAAAATTGCATAACGTGTCCGCTGATTTTCAACAAACAAGCAAGTCCGGAATTTTTGTCCGGCAGAAATATATCATGAGAAAAGCAACAAGCGGCCTTACCCCGGAAGGTATTCCTTCTTTAGTGTTGACCGGTCTTGGTACCCTTGCATTTGCCATTATGGGCTGCTGGGTACTCTCCACTGTATTTTTTATTCTTTTCTGGTTCAGCCTGCACTTCTTCCGTGATCCGGAACGTGTGACACCAACCGCTAAAGGCCTTGCTGTAAGCCCTGCTGACGGCAAAGTAATTAAAATTACTCCAATGGAAGACCCGTTTACTGGTGAGCGTCGTATGTGTGTTTGTGTTTTCATGAACGTTTTTAGCGTACATGTGAACCGCTCCCCGATTGAAGGCACTGTTCGAGGTATTAAATATTTCTCCGGAAAGTACTTCAATGCCGCATGGGACAAGGCTTCAAGCGACAATGAACGTTGTGCATATGACCTTGAGCATGCCGATGGCAGCCGATGGACAATGGTACAGATTGCAGGCCTTATTGCTCGCAGAATTGTGTGCCGTGTTGACGAAGGAGATGCGTTAACCCGTGGAGAACGTTACGGAATGATCAAGTTTGGTTCTCGGGTTGACCTTTACTTACCAGAGGGCTATGCTCCCTCCGTTGCTATTGGTGAGCAGGTTTTTGCAGGTGAAACTGTAATTGCCAGCAAAGACGAAAAGTAATATTCTTAGCAAAGTTCATCACCAATAGACATTTTCGATTTTAATAAGGAAGCACATAAACATGGATCAATCAAAAGCCCGTAAGGGTATTTACATTTTGCCTAACCTTTTCACCACCGCGAGTCTTTTTTCAGGATTCATGGGGTTGATCTGGGCATCTACGGGCAAATTTGAGCTGTGTGCTGCTGCTATTATATTCTCCGCTATCATGGACGGCTTAGATGGTAAGGTTGCACGTCTTACTGGCACTGCCAGTGAATTTGGTGTGCAGTACGACTCATTGTGTGACCTCGTAGCGTTTGGTCTCGTACCAGCCTTTATGATGTACTCAATGTACCTTAACCAGTTCAACCGTCTTGGCATTGCCGTCGCATTCTTGTTTGCAGCATGTGCTGCTCTCAGATTGGCGCGTTTCAACGTATCCACAGCAGTGGTTCCTAAGAAGTTCTTTATCGGACTTCCTTCACCTGCTGGCGGCTGTGCACTTGCTGCTTTCGTATTCTTTACCCAGTACATCCCTGCTGAACTCTCTAGTATTGTCCCTGCGTTTGCGTTGGGTCTTACTTTTGTTTCAGCTTTCTCAATGGTTAGCCGCGTACGTTACTTCTCCTTTAAGGAGTATGGTTTCGTTAAGGCTCGTCCATTTAGCACCCTTGTGTCTGCTATTCTAATATTTACGCTAATAGTTAGCGAGCCGAAGCTACTAGGCTTCATTATTATTGGCGGCTATATTATTAGCGGACCTGTGTATACATTCCTATTTCTATCACGCAGGTCCAATAAGTTACTGGGTGACCTTTCCGAGAGCTAACAGCACGGAGGAAAGGCACGGCGAGTAACACACCGCCCCCTAGCCTTTACTCTTAAAGTACAAGCAAACCAAGCTCCGGTTTCTTCTACACAGAAGGAACCGGAGCTTTTTTCATATTTGGAATAAAACTTAACAATTATGTTATAAAAAGGAGCCTAAATCATGCATTCAGCATACGTCACCAAGCAAATGAACCGATCGAAGAACGAATACCGTCCTTTTGGCCCACTACTATGTACTCTACTAGCGAACTAAGTGAGGTTTTTGTGAAATTAGTTTATGAAATAGAATAAAAAAAGAATAACTCCACAGGAGAATACAATGTCCGATCGCTTATACATTTTCGATACCACTTTGAGGGATGGAGAGCAGTCTCCCGGCGCAACAATGAACCAGAACGAAAAAATTCGTCTTGCGCGGGAACTCGAGAATTTGGGTGTCGATATTATGGAAGCAGGTTTTCCTGCTGCAAGCCAAGGGGATTTTGAAGCAGTTCGCAAAATTGCACAGACCATTAAGCATTCACAGGTTGCTGGTTTGTGTAGGGCGATGGCGGCGGATATTGATAGGTGCTGGGATGCAATCAAAGACGCAGAGCATCCACGAATTCATACATTCTTAGCAACCAGTCCGGTACACATGGAGTACAAGCTCCGTAAGACACCGGAACAGGTTTTGGAAATGACAGAAGCGGCTGTAAAACACGCAGCAAAATACACCTCTAACATTGAGTTTTCTGCAGAAGATGCATCCCGTTCAAATTGGGATTTCCTCGCAAAAGTTGCAGAAACAGCAATCAACGCAGGCGCAACCACCATCAATATTCCTGATACCGTGGGGTATGCACAGCCTCAGGAATTTGGCGATATGGTTCGCTACGTGATTGAAAACACCAGCAACAGCCACAAAGCTGTCTTCAGTGTGCATTGTCATAACGATCTCGGTCTCGGTGTGGCAAACACCCTTGCTGCGATTAATGCAGGCGCAAGGCAGGCAGAAGTGACTATCTCCGGTATCGGAGAACGAGCAGGTAACGCAGCGCTCGAAGAACTCATTATGGCGTTACGTACTCGCAGTGACTACTACGACATTGAAACTCAAGTGAAGTCTGAACAGTTGTTCCCGACATGTCGCTTGCTCTCAATGATCATTGGGCAGCCGATTCCTTCTAACAAAGCAATTGTTGGTGCAAACGCATTTGCGCATGAGTCCGGTATCCATCAGGACGGCATGCTCAAAAACCGCGAAACCTACGAGATTATGACCCCTCAGTCCGTAGGCCGTGAAAAAACAGATATCATCCTTGGTAAGCATTCCGGTCGTAACGCTATTAAAGGCAAAACTACTGAACTCGGTTACCCGTTGGAAGATGACGAATTACAGATTGTTTTCGAGGCCGTTAAGCGCCTCGCGGATAAAAAAGAGAAGGTTTACGACGCAGACATCGAGGCAATTATCCTTGAAGAAGTCTACCGTATTCCGGATAAGTACAGACTGGTACATCTCTCCGTTCAGTCAAGTGATGTGGGAGTGCCACCAACCGCTGCCGTTGTAATGGAAATTAACGGTATCCGTAGGGAGCACACTACATTCGGCGCAGGTCCGATTGATGCAGTATTCAAAACTATTTCCCAGATCGTAGGGCGCTCACCAAAGCTCAAACGATACAGTGTTAACGCCATCACCAGCGGCGGAGATGCACAGGGCGAGGTAACCGTACGCCTCGAAGAGAATGAATGCAGCACAGTTGGACGTGGATCCGATCCTGACATCATTGCCGCTAGCGCAAGAGCATTCCTGAACGCATTAAACAGACTCGATAAAATGAACTCGGAGGGTTAACAGTCATGGCGCACACACTCGCACAAAAAATATTACAGAAGCACACTGATCAAAAAATCGAAGGAATCGGACAGATCGTTCAATGCGACGTATCTTTGGTTCTTGCAAATGATATCACCGCACCGCTTGCCATCAAATCATTTAAGGCAATGGGCGCAACGTCTGTGTTTGATAAAGATAAAGTGGCTCTCGTAATGGACCACTTTACACCGCAAAAAGATATCGCTTCCGCAATTCAGGTGAAAAACACGCGTGAATTTGCTCAGGAGCAAAATATTACTCATTACTACGAAGGTGGCGATTGCGGTGTAGAACACGCTCTCTTGCCAGAACTCGGACTCGTAGGCCCTGGTGACATTGTAATCGGCGCTGACTCTCATACCTGCACCTACGGCGGTCTCGGTGCCTTCGCAACCGGTCTTGGTTCAACAGACGTAGCGGGCGGCATGGCACTTGGTTCCACATGGTTCAAAGTACCGCCGACAATCCGCGCTATCTTCAACGGTGAGCTTCCTGAGTACGTTGGTGCAAAAGATTTAATCTTGCGCCTCATCGGTGAAATCGGTGTATCCGGTGCGCTCTACAAAGCGCTCGAATTTGGCGGTTCCACAATTGATGCTCTCAGCGTTGAAGGCCGTATGACCATTGCTAACATGGCAATTGAAGCCGGTGGTAAATGCGGACTTTTCCCAGTGGATGCAAAGACTCTTGAATACACCGCAGCACGTGGCCGTAACGACGAACTGCTCACTGCGGACGAAGGCGCAGAATACGAACGTGTTCTTAACTTCGACGTATCAAATATGTCGCCAATGGTTGCATGTCCGCATTTGCCGGATAACGTGCATCCAATTGAAAATGTCGAACCTAAAAAGGTCGATCAGGTCGTCATCGGTTCCTGCACCAACGGTCGTATCAGCGACTTACGCGAAGCAGCAGCCGTACTTAAAGGACGTAAAGTCGCATCTCGCACTCGTACTATCGTACTCCCTGCAACGCCTACCATCTGGAAACAGGCATTGCGCGAAGGTCTCATTGAAACCTTCATGGAGTCAGGCTGTATCGTAGGTCCTGCAACATGTGGCCCTTGTCTCGGTGGACATATGGGCATCCTTGCTGACGGTGAAGTGGCAGTAGCTACTACAAACCGTAACTTCAGAGGACGCATGGGCAGCCTTGAGTCAGAAGTCTACCTCTCAAGCCCTGCCGTTGCTGCGGCAAGTGCTTTAGCTGGTGAAATTGCTGATCCTCGCAAAGTGTAGTTGTTATTTTTATTGATGCCTCCGGCGGCTGGTGAAAACCTTTTTGTAAAAAGGTTCTTCCCCAGACCCCTTTCCAAAAACTTTTGTTAGCGAGTGAGTCATAGAGACTCTGCTAGTACTCGGCTTATTAAAGTTTAGGAAAGAGGGGGGTGAGTACATTCTTTTTGGGAGAAATGACCATGACGTTAAAAGGTAAAGCTCACAAAGTGGGCGATCACATAGATACAGATGCCATCATTCCTGCGCGTTTTTTGGTAACGACTGATGAAAAAGAGCTTGGTGCAAACTGCATGGAAGGCCTCGAAGCAGGCTGGGTAGAGCGTGTTTCTGAAGGCGACATCATGGTTGCCGGTGAAAACTTCGGTTGTGGTTCTTCACGTGAGCATGCACCAATTTCAATTCTTGGTGCTGGTATGCAGGTAGTAGTTGCGCATTCTTTTGCGCGTATCTTTTACCGCAACAGCTTTAACATGGGACTCTTGCTCATCGAAATCGGTGAAGAGATCATCCATATTGAAGATGGACATGTTGTTTCCGTGGATATCGAGGCTGGTACCGTCATCAACGTGACCACTGGCAAAGTAATCGAATTCCCGCCGCTTCCACAGTTTATGCGTGATTTTGTCGATAATGGCGGACTTATTCCGCACGTAAGCGAAAAATTAAAAGAAAAGTAATAGGTAAGCGCTTCAGATCGCTGCAAGGTAGTGGAGCGTAAGCCGTTAAGTTGCATAAATAACAAGCGTAGCTCGCAGATAAAAGTTTTAGGAGAGTCCAGAGAAGCCCTTTTTTAAAAGGGTTCTCTGGCCGCCGGAGGCTCGTCGAAGACCCGCCGGATGCACCTATTTTCCTGCTAAACTGCGAAAAAAATTTTCATAGAGGGAAAGATCATGGATATGAATATCGTTTTATTGCCGGGTGACGGCATCGGGCCGGAGATCACCACTCAGGCAGTAGAAGTTTTGAAGACAGTCGCAAACAAGTTTGGCCATAACGTAACCTTCACTGAAGAACAGATTGGTGGTTGCGCTATTGACGCCACAGGCTGCCCGTTACCGAAGGAAACTGTTGAAGCGTGTAAGAAAGCGGATGCAGTCTTTCTTGGCGCTGTAGGCGGCCCTAAATGGGATAATTTAGATGGTGCGACTCGTCCTGAAGCCGGATTGCTTGGCATCCGCAAAGAGCTTGGGCTGTTTGCCAACTTGCGTCCTGCAAAATTATTCCCTGAGCTTTCCAGCGCATGTTTCTTGCGTCCAGATATCGTAGAAGACGGCATCGACGTTATGGTTGTTCGTGAACTCACTGGCGGCATCTACTTCGGACAGCCGCAGGGTCAGGAAGTACGCGACGGTGTTCGTTATGGTTTCAACACCATGGTGTACAACGAAGACGAAGTTCGTCGCATTGCACGCATTGCTTTTGAAGCAGCCATGAAGCGTGACAAGCGCGTTTGTTCTGTAGATAAAGCAAACGTTCTTGAAGTTTCCCGTTTGTGGAGAGCTGTTGTGGAAGAAGTTGCGGCTGATTACCCTGAAGTTGAACTTACTCACATGTACGTTGATAACGCAGCAATGCAGCTTGTTCGTGACCCGAATCAGTTTGACGTCATCGTGACTGGTAACCTTTTCGGTGACATCTTGTCTGATGAAGCAGCAGTAATCACCGGTTCTATCGGTATGCTTCCTTCTGCTTCCCTGAACAAGTCCGGCACTGGCCTTTTTGAGCCGATTCACGGTTCCGCACCGGACATCGCAGGTCAGAACAAAGCTAACCCGCTTGCATCAATCCTTTCCATGGCAATGATGCTGCGTCATTCTTTCAACCTCATCAAAGAGGCGAACGCTATTGAAACAGCCGTTCAGAAAGTATTGCGCGAAGGCTACAGAACAGGTGACATCATGTCCAAAGGTGAAACCCTTGTTGGTTGTAACACCATGGGCAACTTGGTCGTAGAACGCTTGTAGAAAGCAGCTCTTCCTCCTTTGAAAAGACTATTTGATAGATGGGGCTTTTCACCTAAAACAAAAAAAAACGAAGCTACAAATGTAGCTTCGTTTTTTTTTGTTTGTAATTTTGATCTAATCGCCTCTACCCGTTGCAAGGTAGCGCGCCCAGTCGAAACGTTCTTGTCTTGTTGCTGCAGCAACAGCATCTTCCACGGCATATGGAATATTCATTTGCTGAACCTTCCAGCCTGCGGAATCTTGTTCCAGCATTGTGTATGATGCATGTGAAGAATACGTCTGCATAGAGTGCACGACAGGGTGATTGTCAGTATATGCAGGTAGACCAACGCTTCCCGCATTAACTATAAGCTGACCGGATGATAGTTCGACAACTCGCGGAAGATGAGTATGACCACAAAGGATCACATCAGAATCTTCTCCGTCGAGCATCCGTATTATCTCGCCGTCCGAACGAACTTGTGGACTGCCACTGGAAATGTCTTCCAGTAAGTATGTCAAATCGTTGGTTGGCGAGCCATGACAGGCATAAATTTCTCTAGTTATCTGGCAGTCAAAGGGAAGCGTATCAAGCCACTCAACCGGAGCATCACCAAGGTCATTCAACACAAACTGAAGTGTTGGATTTTTTAAAACTTCTTCGGGTGTAACTTCATACAGCAGCCGATCCTGATTCCCGCAAATTGAAATAACATTATATGATGTTAGCAGGTTGTAGGTAGCTCTAGGAGCAAGTGGTCCGTACAGAGTGTCACCCAAATTAACGATATGGTTGGCACCACGAGTCGAGATGTCATCGAGAACAGCCTGTAGGGCATACGCATTACTGTGAATGTCAGAGATAATAGCAAATTTCATACTGTCACCACCAAGATCTAAAAGTGTTGGCTTAAGATAGCAGTAAATTGGGTTCCTGTAGTGTTATATACCAGATCGCTGAATAATTCCCAACATGGAGTATGTGAGCTGAGCAGCAGCAAAATCTGATGCGTGATCGCCTTCCTGCGGTGCAAGTTCCACCACATCACAGCCAATGACATTTCGATCTTTCACAGCTTTTTCAAGCAATGTGATTGCCTGCCACCATTGGATACCACCGGGAACAGGGGTGCCAGTTGCGCGGATAACAGACGGGTCGAGCCCATCCACGTCAAAGGTAATGTAAATATTTTTCGGGAAATCTTCAGGGAGCAGAACGTCGGGCAGTGGTTTAAGTGCCAGATCTTTGGCATCAATATGCGGGATGTTGTGTTTAGCGCGGACTTCAACTTCTTCTATACAGAAAGCGCGAACACCTAGTTGAAAAATAGGTAGTTCAAGCTCAAGTGCGCGATGCATAACAGATGCATGACTATACGGATCGCCCTCATAGGCTTTTCGTAAGTCAGCATGGGCGTCAAATTGAACGATACCGAATGTGCCGTGCTTTTTCTTAAGCGCGCGTAATGCGCCGAGAGTCACAGAATGTTCACCGCCGAGCATAACTGGCAGTCCGTATCGGGAAGCTTCTGTTACCGCTGATTCAATGCGGGAAATCACCTGTTCAGTAGACCCTGTACAGTCGACCGGCTCATGAGTGTAGATGCCATCGTCTGCGGGAATGGATTCACCGTCCCACAATTCAAGCTGATCTGACGCTTCGAGAATTGCGTCAGGCCCATCAGCCGTACCCCCACCATAAGAAACCGTTGCTTCAAAAGGAACAGGAACAATCTGGAATCGACATTGCTCCGGTGTAGTTTCTTCAAGTTCTGATGCTAAAAATCTATTCATGTTGTTACTATACTTTTTGATGAATTTGTTGGCAACACTGTTTGGTTTAGTGATGGGTTAGGGGGAGTGAAGTAGGGCGCGCGAAGTACAGAGGTAGTTTTCTACTTCAGTCTCTCGGGCGAATCACGGAGCTTCTGGATACGACTTGATTATCACTTTTTGCACTAAAAACAGCGCGAGAGTCTTACGCAGAATACTACCTCTGTACTTCGCTGAATTTGGTTTTAAACATCATAGCTGCGACTTATTAATATCAAGCGCTATAAGGTGAAAACTGGTTAACACTGTAAATATAGATAGAAAACATGAAGGGATATGTGTGATTTTCCGGAAAATGAGTTGTGGAAGATATGAGCTTTGTGATCCCGTTTAGGCAATGTGAAATTTATTTGTAAGAAGAAATTCCGATTGAGTACCTCAACTTTTAAATATCGGGAAAAAAAGGTGGAGAGTTGGAATAAGCGTAGAATGAGACTGGTCGTGGCGTAAAAGCCGCGAGGTTACGGAATCAACAGGCTGGACTCGCAAATAAAAAGTTTTTGGAGAGTCCAGAGAACCTTTTTTCAAAAAGGTTCTCTGGTCGCCGAAGGCAAAAAAAAGAAAAAAATTATTACGACAAACGGCACCTAAAATCGTCATATCCAAACTCACGAACGACGTGCAGGTCGCCGGAGCTTGGATTGTAACGTGCGATTGCAGGCAGCTGTAGCCCGTTGAAGGTGTTTGTTTTCACCATGGAGTAGATAGCCATGTCCGTGAACGCGAGGCGGTCGCCTGCTTTGAGCGGGGTATCAAAAGAGTATTCTCCGATGACATCCCCTGCGAGGCAGGATTTACCGGCTAGGCGGTAGGAGTTTACTTTCTCACCTTTTTCAGCGGAATCAATGACGAATGGTCGGTACGGCATCTCTAATACGTCCGGCATGTGACATGCGGCTGACGCGTCGAGGATGGCGATATCCATGTCGGCTTTGATTACGTCGAGGACTGTGGCTACGAGTAGCCCTGCGTCGAGCGCAACGGCTTCACCCGGTTCAAGATACACTTGAACGTTATAACGGGCCTTAGCGCGCTCGATACAAGCACAGAGACGATCTATGTCATACCCTTCGCGGGTGATGTGATGCCCGCCGCCAAAGTTTAGCCATTCCATATTCTGGAGAAGATGACCAAACTGCTTTTCTACGGCTTCAAGCGTGCGATCAAGTGCATCTGCATCTTGTTCACAGAGTGTGTGAAAATGCAGACCGGATACGCCTTCAAGATCGTTCTCATCAAAGTTTTCAAGCCGCACACCTAAGCGTGAACCGGGGGAACACGGGTCATAGATGGGCGTTGCGCCTTCGGAGTGCTGCGGGTTAACGCGTACGCCGATTTTGATGGTGCGCTCTGATGCCTGAATAAGCGGGCGGTATTTGCGCAGTTGTGCAAAAGAGTTGAACACGATGTGGTCAGAGTATTTGATGATCTCTGCCATGTCGTTGTCGGAATAAGCAGCGGCGAAGCTGTGCACTTCGCCGCCGAATTCTTCACGTCCCAGTCTCGCCTCGTGCGGAGAGCTAGCGCAGGTTCCGTGCAGGACGCCGCTCAGTACCGGAAAGGTGCTATATGTGGCGAATCCTTTGAGCGCGAGGAGGATTTTTGCCCCAGTGCGCTGTTGCACGGAATCTAAAATAGCCGCGTTATCCGCAAGCTTTGCCTCATCCACAACAAAGCATGGAGAAGGCAGGCGTTCTGGATTTAATTTTTGAAGGTAACTTCTGTCCATGGGAGACCGTGAATGTTGAGTTTTTCCATGAATGGGTCTGGATCAAGTTCTTCCATGTTGAAGACGCCTTCGCCAGTCCATTTGCCGGTGAGCATAAGCATCGCGCCAATCATAGCTGGTACACCGGTGGTGTATGACACAGCCTGAGAAGCAACTTCTTTGAATGCTTCTTCGTGGTCGCAGATGTTGTAGATGTAGTAATCTTTAGGCTCGCCGTCTTTCATACCTTTCATGCGACAACCGATGCATGTGCGACCTTTTGTGCGCTCGCCGAGTCCTGCTGGTTCTGGAAGAACTTCTTTGAGGAATCGGAGAGGGATGATGTCCTGACCATTGTACTTAACGGTGTCGATACGTGTCATACCAACGTTTTCGAGTACTTGGAGATGGTTCAGGTACTGGTCGGAGAAGGTCATCCAGAAACGGGCACGTTTGAGACCTTTCAAGTGTTTTACGAGAGACTCAAGCTCTTCGTGGTACATAAGAAAACACTTTTTAGGACCAATGCCTTCAGGGAAATCGTAGTTCATGGAGAAGCTGAGCGGATCAGTTTCAAGCCATTCACCGTGTTCCCAGTAGCGACCGTTTGCAGTAACTTCGCGGATGTTGATTTCCGGGTTGAAGTTGGTTGCGAACGGGTGACCGTGGTCGCCTGCGTTGCAGTCAATGATGTCGAGCTGATGAATTTCATCAAACTGGTGTTTCATTGCATGTGCGCAGAAAATATTGGTTACGCCCGGATCGAAGCCGGAACCGAGAAGTGCCATGAGGCCTTTCTCTTTGAAACGCTCCTGGTATTCCCACTGCCATTTGTATTCGAACTTGGCTTCATCAAGCGGTTCGTAGTTGGCAGTATCAAGGTAGTTCACACCTGTTTCCAGACATGCGTCCATGATGGTGAGATCCTGATACGGCAGTGCGAGGTTGATAACAAGAACAGGCTTGTGCTTGTTGATGAGTTCTACAAGCTCAGGCACGTTGTCAGCATCTACTGTGTCGGTAACAATGTCGCGACCGGTACGTTCTTTAACTGAAGAAGCAATTGCATCACATTTTTCAACAGTTCTGGATGCAAGAACGATTTCGGAAAAAACCTCAGGAACCTGTGCACACTTGTGTACACACACGCCGCCGACGCCGCCAGCGCCGATGATCAACACTTTAGACATAGTTGTACTCCTTGCATGGTGCGGTACTGAAATCTACCTCAAAATTGTATTTTTGAGATACGATTTAGCCGCAAAAATTATCTTTCAAAATAAGTATAGCCGCGCAGACCGGCATAGAACGCCTGTAGAAGTTCGAATCGTTCCGCAGCGGTGATTCGTCCTTCGCGCACGGATTGTTCCGCCATAGAGCGCAGGTCTTCCATGATTCTGCGCTGGTCATACTCTACGTATTCGAGCAGCTCGCCCACTGTGTCACCTTCAATCTCACGCACAAATTCGTAACTGCCGTCTTCATACATACGTACGCTGACAACGTTGGTGTCGCCGAACAGGTTGTGCAGATCGCCAAGGGTTTCCTGATATGCACCAACGAGGAAAGCACCCATATAGTACTCATCGCCGTTTTTCATAGGATGCAGGTCAAGCAAGGGCTTCTGGCCTTTAGGGTCAATAAACGAGTCCAGCTTGCCGTCAGAATCACATGTGATGTCTGAAATGATGGCGTAGCGGGACGGCTCTTCCTTCAAGCGATGCAGCGGCATTACCGGGAACAGCTGGTCAATTGCCCATGAGTCCGGAAGGGACTGGAATACGCTGAAGTTAGCGTAATATATATCTGCAAGAGCTGTATCAATTTCTTCCAGCTCTTTAGGTACTATTTTCAGTTTGTCTTTCAGCTTGGCAACAGTTTTGGTGATCGCCCAGAAGAGGTTGTCTGCCAGTGTTCGCTGGCGCAGGTTTACTCTTCCGTCAAGGAACATACGACGCGTTTCATCTCTGTAGAAGAGAGCATCGTTGTATGCTTCCTGAATGTTACGCAGACTGAGAGACTTATATGCCTCGTACATGCTTACAATTGGTTCAGGTGTGTCTTCAGGAATTTCTTCAGGGACATTACCGTCTTCAATTTTGCTTACGTCGAGGATGTTGAAAAGCAGAACAGAATAGTACGCAACCACAGCACGACCGGATTCGGTAATGATGTGTGGATGCGGAATGTCCTGCTTATCAAGTGTTGTCATAACCGCTTCTACAACGTCCATCGCATATTCGTTAACGGTGTAGTTTCGGCTGGAGACATAGTTTGTATGTGAACCATCATAATCCACTGCAAGCCCGCCACCAAGGTCAATGTATCCCATTGGTGCGCCTTCACGAACGAGTTCAGCGTACACGCGGGAAGCTTCCTGAACAGCAGAGCGAATACTGCGGATGTTAGGAATCTGTGAACCTAGATGATAGTGCAGCAGCTTTAAGCAATGCAGCTTGTTATGTTCTTTCAGGGTGTCGATAATGTCGGTGATTTGCGACATTGAAAGCCCGAAAGAGGAACGCTCGCCGCCGGAAGCAGTCCAGTGACCGCCGCCTTGTGCTGAAAGCTTAACACGCACGCCGATTTGTGGCTCTACGCCAAGCAAAGCAGCACGTTCTAACAGTGTAGCCAGTTCCCAGCCCATTTCCATAACGAAAATACAGTTGAAGCCCATGCGCATGGCGTGGAGTCCAAGGTCGATGAATTCCTCATCTTTGTACCCGTTACACACAAGGCATGCAGTATGGTCACGCATTTGAGAGATGGCGGCAATAAGTTCTGCTTTACTGCCAACTTCAAATCCATGATGAAAAGATGAGCCAAAATTGGCTATCTCTTCAAGAACTTGCTGCTGCTGATTGACTTTGATGGGGAAAACGCCTCGGTATTCTGCCTTGTAGCCAAGGCTTTTGATGGCGTCCCTAAAGGAATTGTGAAGAGAGGAAATCTGCGAATCGAGAATGTTTTCAATGCGCAAGAGAACAGGCAGCTCAAGGCCGCGCTCTTTGAGTTCTCTAATAACCTCGGGAATACTGACAGCTACGTTGCTGCCACGTCCAAACGGGTGGATGGCAACGTCGCCATGGTCAGTAATGTCAAAGTAACCGGCACCCCAATTACGGATGCCATACAGTTCAGCGGAGTCATCAATGCTCCACTGCTGGAGGGCTTTCTTGTTGGCCAACTGTCGTACCTCATACATACTCCATTAATGGTGTGTACCACCGGCAACAAAGGAAAATGGTAAGTTGCCGTATCCTCTACAAGTGCATGCCTTATAGAGCCGGATGGCAGGCACACGCACGCGCAAATCTAACACAAAACGCGTGCGAATTTTTAGTGGGCTTACGGTCGTCCTGTCAATACAAATTATGCACTAAAAACTGCGAAAATTAGTTTATGCTAATCGTTATCGTATGTTTTTAATTCGATAGTAAATCCTTCAGGGTCAGTAACAAATATTGATGTCCCCGTTCCGCGTGATCCACCTAGGATAAACGGCCCTCTGATAGTGATTTTATGTTCGCCAAGTCGTTTTAGCAGCGCTTTCCATTCCTTATCCGCAAACGCCAGACACACATGATTTGCTTTGCCCGGTGTGCAGATAAGATCGCCTAGTTCTTCCCACATGTTCGGAGGGAAAAAATGGATCATGTTATGCGTGTTGATTCGCACGGAAGGAAACTTTGCTTTTCCTTCTTTCCATGCATCGTAGTTCTCAGCGGTCAGCCCGATAACCTCGGTATAGAAGGTCACACATACGTCGGGGCTTTCAACATTGAGTGTCAAATGGTCTATTTCAACTTTCATGGTCTGCATCCTTTTTTAGGCTAAATGTATGCAACTAGTGTAGCACATAGGGTAGCACACCCGCATATGGTGCGGCAGTATAGTTGAAAGACTGAACGAACGTGTGTTGGTAATAAAAAAGGCTGCCCCGTTGTGTGGGACAGCCTTTACTAGTTTTTTTGTACATCTTCCGGTTAGCAGAGCATCATACTTGTCGCTCTACCGGAGGATGCCTCGTGCGCAGGGTGATTAAACGCCTTTGCGAACGATTTCGAGCAGGGTACGAACGCCAAAGCCGGTTGCGCCGCCCTTGGTGTTGTATGCAGGGCCTGCGATGTCGAGGTGTGCCCAGCGTACATCTTTTTCAACAAACTGTTTGAGGAATAGTGCTGCGTGGATTGCGCCACCTTCACGGGAACCAACGTTTTTCATATCAGCAACGTCAGATTTGAGGGTCTCGAAGTATGAGTCCCACAATGGCATTGGCCAGTATCTGTCGCCAACGAGCTCACCTGTATCGGTGATTGTTTTTGAAAGCTCATCGTCTGTTGAAAATACTGCTGCTGCGTGAGCGCCGAGAGCTACAACACATGCACCGGTGAGGGTTGCAAGGTTGATGAGTGCTGCCGGTTTAAACTCATTCTGTGCGTAGGTGAGTGCATCAACAAGAATGAGACGACCTTCTGCATCAGTGTTGATAACCTCAATGGTTTTACCGTTGAGGGAGGTTACAACGTCACCCGGGTGGGTAGCTGTTGAGCTTGGCATGTTGTCGGTACATGGAGTGATGCCGATAACGCGACGTTCGATGTCGGAGTTACCAAGTGCTTCGAACAGGCCGAATACTGCGCCTGCGCCGCCCATGTCGCATTTCATTTCATGCATACCGAGTGATGGTTTCAAAGAGATCCCGCCGGTATCAAAGGTAACGCCTTTACCTACGAACACGATAGGATCGTCGGTTTCGGTACCTTTTGGTGCATGTTCAAGAACAATAAATTTTGGTTCGGCATCGGAACCGGCAGCAACGGACATGAATGCGCCCATGCCAGCTTTTTCGATTTCTTTACGACCAAGAATGGTGCGTTTGAAATTGTATTTTTTGCCGAGTTCTTCTGCTTTCTCAGCGAGCACTGCAGGGGTGATGACGTTTGCAGGAGCATTTACGAGATCGCGGGTGTAGTTAACGCCCGCAGCTGCTGCTTCACCACGACGTGCTGCTGCATGAAGTTCGTCCGGGAAATTTTCTTCAGAAGAAAGCAGACCCATCCAGCGAGGTGTGTGTGCAGGTTCTTTCTGAGTAGTTTTGAGCGCGTCGTATGTGTGAAGGGCAATGAGTGCGGAAGCAACGGCTTCTTCGATGAGCACTGCGTTTTCTTCATCAATGGTGTCGATGGTTTCAACAGGAATTGCGCATGTGTCTACTTTGAGTTCTCTGCATTTGAGTGCTGCTGTTTTTACAGCGTCGCGGAGTACTTTAAGAGTAAATGATTTGCGTTCACCAAGGCCGACGATGATAGCGCGTGGCAGTGGGATAGAAGGGTGACCGTATGCAACGGTTACCTGATTCTTTTCGCCTTTTGCATCCTGAATTGCAGGAGTAATGGTAATCCAAGGAATAGTTTCGCTAAGATTAGGGATGCTTTCTGTTACTGCTTCATCTTTGAAATTGAAAAGAAGAACAGTGTTTGCCTGCCACTCAGCGGCTGGTGCCTGTTGGAATCGAAGATCCATGTTTGTCTCCACAGCAGATTGTCCGGGAGGCCCGGTAGTTGATTGGTTTCTATGCACGATAGCGGCGCGTTATGCAGAACATGACGCGCCGCTTTTATTGTCCATCTGGCAGTATAAGGCCGGAACGGCTTGGAGTCCAGATGCGAGACGCAATCTTACTTGGAATAGTAGCTTGCTACAAACGCATCAACGCGTTTGTGTGATGCTTCCAAGCGTGCAGTGAGTTCTTTTTTGTATACGTCAAAGTCGTCAATATCCAGACGCGCTACGCCAGTTTCCATTGCAGTTCTAGCTACTTCAGGAACAACCCATTCAAGAATACGTGGGTCGAGCGGTTTAGGAATAACGTAGTCGGTGCCAAATTCCAAAGAATCTACACCGTATGCTTCACAAATTGACTGCGGTACCGGCTCTTTTGCAAGTTTTGCAAGAGCTGTTGCAGCAGCAATTTTCATAGCTTCGTTGATTTCAGTTGCACATGTATCCAATGCGCCGCGGAAGATGTACGGGAAGCCGGAAACGTTGTTGATCTGGTTCGGGAAGTCGGAACGGCCTGTGCCCATGATGCAATTTGGAGATGCTTCTTTTGCGTCAGGGTAAGGGATTTCCGGATCAGGGTTTGCCATTGCAAAGATGATTGGATTTTCCGCCATGGAAGCAACCATTTTTTTGGAAAGCAAATCTTTTGCGGAAAGGCCGAGGAAGCAGTCTGCACCCTTCAAAACGTCTTCGAGGGAGCCGTGATCTTTTTCCTGTGCGAACTCAGCTTTGTATTTGTTGAGTCCTTCACGACCGGAATGAATAAGGCCGCGGGAGTCAAACATGAAGATGTTTTCACGTTTAACGCCGAGTGCTACGTAGAATTTGGAACATGCAATGCCAGCTGCGCCTGCGCCCACAACAACAACTTTGAGTTTTTCAATGTCGCGGTTGGTGATTTCGCATGCGTTAATGATGGCTGCGCCGGAGATAACTGCGGTGCCGTGCTGATCATCGTGGAAAACAGGGATGTCCATTTCGCGTTTCAGTGTTTCTTCAATGTAGAAACACTCAGGTGCTTTAATGTCTTCGAGGTTGATGCCGCCGAATGTTGGTTCCATTGCCTTAACTGTGGCGATGAACTGGTCTGCATCTTTAATGTCGAGGTTGATGTCGAACACATCAATATCTGCGAAAGTTTTAAACAGAACGCCTTTGCCTTCCATAACAGGCTTTGCTGCTAAGGGGCCGATATTGCCAAGGCCGAGCACGGCTGTGCCGTCTGTAACTACACCGACAAGGTTCGAGCGGTTTGTGTAGAGGGCTGCTGTTTCCGGATCAGCATGAATTGCTTTGCATGCTTCTGCAACACCCGGAGAGTAAGCCAGAGAGAGGTCTTTCTGTGAACCGCATGGTTTTACTGGAACAACTTCAACTTTACCGCAGCGAGGAGCTTTGTGGTACTCCAGCGCTTCTTCTTTTGTGAATAACGCCATTTTTTTGAACCTTTGTTTACCTTGGGCGAGTTGTGCACGCAGTAAGAGGTGTCCGGAGGCGGAACTGATAATCGCAGGGGCTTGTGCTCCCTTGGTTATAAAATCAGTACCGGAGCCGTTACACTGCTTAAAGAATGCGATGAAAATTGCTTTCAAATGGCTTTAAGCATCTTGCCACGTGAAAGCAAGTAAATCCTCATAGTTGTGTTTTATAATTATAAGAAAAGCGATGTAGTTTTATTTTTACAATGCAGGGTGAACCGATGAAGTATTCGAGACGCAATGCTCTTTCCGGGGAGTCGTTTCGTCAAAATACCAGATAAAAAAATGACACGTCCAGCAGTGAGGAATGTTTTTTTGTTCTTTGTAAGTGTGACAGTCGCGGGTTCCCTCGCGAGCCATCACGGTATAGTCGCAGGCAATGACAAAAGACTGTTGTTGCAGTTGGTACGCAGTAGTTATGTCAAAACACTATCAGTGAATCTCGTCAGTAACTTGACGTGAAATATACGAACTGCCTGCTCATCTATACAAGGTATACGGAATGTTTGAACATAATGTAGCGGAGTGATAGAAACAAAAATTCTTGTGAAAGCCTTTAAATTCAAGTGGTTATTTGTTTTGACGTACAAGGGCGATACTCTGTATGCAAAATTACATCGTCCGTTCAGTTTGTGTTGGAATATCCGTGGCATAGAAATTGTATTACTGCGAGTGACGGAAAATTTCGCCTTATCAGGCATCAGGAGGCTCAATAATGATTGTTATTGACGGTAATGCAGCAGAATACAATGTTAACGCTTTTTCAAACCTTGAGGAATTGCTCGTCAAGGTTATGGAGGACGAGCTTGAGGATAGAATTGTTACTGACGTGTTCGTAGACGAGACGCAGTTTCAGGAAGAATATCCAAATCAGGCTGGTCAGGTAGAAACTAGCTCCTTTGAGCGCGTTGAGATTAAAAGCGTTCCTATGAACGAATTTGCTCTCGGTATTGTTGCAGAACTTGATAAAGTTGTTGCACTTATGGAAAACAGCTCCCATCACATCGCGGGCATGTTCCGCAATGGTCAGGAAGCTGAAGCACTCGCGTTATTTACTGAGTTGCTTAACGTATTACACGATTTTATGGGCATGCTCGCCGTACTGCGTAGCGAATACGTGCATGAAAAAGAAGAGCTGTTTGAAACAACAGTTGAAGAAGTTTCTGCCCAGTTCGAAAGTATGGGTGAGTCTACCAGTAAAGAAGATTGGCATGCTCTTGCTGAAATTCTTGATGGTGATTTTGCAACTGCCGTTTCCCGCTGGAAAAGCGTTGTCGCTGTTATGCGTGGGAAATTGGAGAATGTCTGCGAGGAATAAAAGGTATGGCAAACAGCCTTACATTGCTTGACGAAGCCCTCCGGATTGGGGAGCGAGAACTGGAAGCCTTGAAGAATGGTGACATGGATGTTGCTGATGAGGCCGCTGTGGAGCGTGAACGTCTTATTTCTGAGGCGTGGGCAATCCGAACAGGTGATATAGAGGGTGATTTACGACAAAAGCTTCTGAAAATGCAGAATGTTCAATTACTGCTGACAGATGAACTAAAGAAGTTGCACGCCTCATTAAAGTCTCAACTTATAGCAAGTAAGAAAAAGTCATCAGGTTACCGTGGTTACCAGAAGTCGGTAACAAGACCGGGAACTTCAATTTCCAATTGCTTGGACAGGCAAGGGTAGTGGCTGTGTGCTATTGCATACGCACTGCTGCATATTGCTGATGACCTAGAGTATATATTTCCGGACCGCAAGGTTCAGATAATACGTTGAAAGCGTGGTATGCCTTCACACAAAAGTGTGAAGGGGTGCCGCGCTTTTATGCGTTTATCCCGTCAAAACGAGTGTGAGCTGGGAGTTCGCACGGAATTGATTGTGTGGCCGAACCTCCTACTATTATTGTCAGTATTACGTTGCAGGACTATGTGGAGTGACAATCGCATGTATCAATGCCTAATTTGCAGGTTTTATTAACTGTAGATTGGAATTAAGTGCACTAAAATATAGAGAAAGAGTAAAATAGCGACTGTTGTATGTATAAAATAATGAAATAATTACATGTAACAACAGTAAATATAAAAACAATAATGCTTGTTGGACTGTTAAAAACCGTTCCTTGTTGCGTATAAAAAAATGAACAAGCTAGAAGTGTAGTAAGTTATTATAAAGAATGGTGTTAATTGAAAATATTATGGCAATAGATTCGCTATCCGCTATTGTTGGGATGCTGAAAAGAGCAGAGTCCCTTGGCAAGGTATTATAAGTATTATTCTTGCTCAACAGTCTTGTCACATAAATCTAGTGAGGAATGCTATGAAACTAACACGTTGCTTGTTTATTGTAATCGCACTGATGGTGCTTGCAGGCTGCGCTCAAACTCAGGCTGGCGAGCCGATGCGAGTGTACGGCAGTGCAAAAACCGTAGTGCCAAGTGGTTATTCAATGCTTGGTTCCACAACTGTAAGTGTTTTACCTGACACCATAAATGTTCCGGTGGAAGGTATGTACCCATACCAGAGATGGAATTCTGAAATTTACGGAATGGGTGAATGTTACGTCATTGTACAGAAAATGGTGTTCAACAACTCGTTCTACCGCTTTAAATCATTGGTCGGCTCTACCTCAGAAATGTGGGGCACAGCTTGGAGAAAAGGTGACTACACCCTCTCATCGAACACTACGCAAGTAGAATACGCAAAATACTTTGCAAGTATCCGCGAGAATGGCGGACAAGTAGCACCTATGTATAGAGTAACTATGTATGATCAAAAGATCACACCTGCTGTTGTTGCACGTGTAATCAGCCTTACTCCTACCGACGTAGGCGGTCTGGCCGCAATGCCATCCTTTAATGATCTATATCAGTACTACGAGTACGGAAATGGTTTTGGTGGTAGCAATTCGTAGTGGATGTAATCATATAAGTAAAAATTGCCCTCGGAGTATACTTCGGGGGCATTCTTTTTTTTGAAGGGGGTACCGCAGGTATGAAACGACGACAACTGGGGCTCATAGTGTTCCTTCTTTGCTGTGTATCCATGGCAGGGTGTTCAAAAATTTTTCCTTCAGTGTTTGGCGATGATGCGATGTTTGGCAAAACTGTTCAGGAACAACGTGAAGAGGTGTATGGGCATATCATTATTGACCTACCTACTACATTTACCGCTCTCGGTACGGTGGAAGTGCTGTGGAGCCCTGATGTCACTATTCCTGACCTGACTCTTCCTCAGAAGTTAGAAACCAAAGTCTATAAAGATGGCGGCGCTTACTATTTGACGCAATGGACCCGACTTGGAACTGAAAAATATTATTTTGAAACGTTGAAAAATGAAAACACAGATCGATGGGGCTATAAGTGGCAATTGACAACATTTACAGTACCCGCGAATACAGATAATCAAGAATACAGTCAGTATATTAAGTACATGAAGGAACAAGGCGGAAAGTTGGCGCCGGCCTTTGCTGTGAA
Organism: Halodesulfovibrio sp. MK-HDV; assembly: GCF_009914765.1. Taxonomy (NCBI): domain Bacteria; kingdom Pseudomonadati; phylum Thermodesulfobacteriota; class Desulfovibrionia; order Desulfovibrionales; family Desulfovibrionaceae; genus Halodesulfovibrio; species Halodesulfovibrio sp. MK-HDV. The sequence goes on from NZ_WYDS01000019.1 coordinate 51,258, forward strand.
TGTGTATGCAAAACGTTTTTCAGGACGTGTCATTGTGCGGGTGATTGAATTGACACCTTCGAAAGATGAAAACACGCCCATTCCGCAATTTAGTCAATTGTATCCGGTTGTGCCGTTGCAAACGGTTGATAAGTCTGAAGCAGAAAGTACACTTCAAGCAGAAAAGACACTTGAAGTAGATAATACATTGGAAGCAGGAAATTCACTTGAAGCAGAAAATAAACTTATTTCACAATAAAATGGATGTTGCTCTGTGCGACATTGCTTTTTAGCTAAGAGATGAGAGGGAATTATGCAAAAGCTATCGAAGATATGTATGTTGATGGCGGCACTGTTGATTATGTTTGGCTGTGGTCCGACATCTAATGCGCAGGCAGATATGCACACGGTGTACGGCACAGCTAAGGTTGATATACCGAGTGGATATAAAAATATTGGCGGATTGAGTGTCTCGGTTACACCGAAGACATGGGAAAGTGGTAGTTATCCATACCAGAGATTTAATACAACAGTTTTTGGTGACGGTGAGTCATATATTCTTTCTCAAACTATGCAGGTTTCCGGTAACAGATATTATGTCCGTCCACTTAGTGGAACGAATGTTTCCAGATGGGGTACCGGTTGGCGCATGAATACCTACCAGCTTGATCCAGCCACTGCGAGTGCTGAATATGCCCGGTACATTGAGTATATTAGGGGAACTGGCAACCCGGTGGCTGCTAGCTACAGAATGGAAATGTACGACAAATTGATAGGGCGTAAACTTGTAGCGCGTGTGTTAGTTCTGACACCGGACACTATAAGTGGTTATGCGGCAGCTCCACTCGCAAGAGAATTGTATACTCTTGATAGAGATGACTTCCGATCTCGTTAGTATTTGAACCGGACATTGCTCTTGGTTCAGAATTATTCTGGAATAAAAAAAACAAAACATCCTGCCCGTGATACGGGCGGGATGTTTTTTTAGGTGCTTAAAAGAATGGCAAAATTTTTTTGGGAAAAGCCATTCAAAAAGGCGCTAGCGGAACAATTAAAGGAATAATCCTTTAATCTGTGAGAATAATCCGCCGATGCGAGGGGTTTTGACATGTGCTGGGGTTGCATTTGAAATGCTAGTCAAAAGTACCTCATTTAATTCGCTGAAGGCTGCATCAATTTGGTTTAATTGAAATTGTAGTTTGCGAGCACTTTTTTCCTGATCCTTTGAGAGCTTTAGCATTGTCTCAAGATGCTGAGCCTGAAGGTGATCCACTCTGTACATAATATACTCTCTTACCGGTTCCCCCCGGAAACGGCGTGTTGATACTGAACTCTGATAGATGTTCTCCCCTTCGAACATCAAGGACAGGCTACGTTATCTATCAGACATGGTTTATGTCAATTGGATTTACTTTTTATCGAAAGATTTTAGGATACTGAGAGAACTTTTCAATGCTGGGTCTTTTTTTATTTTTTTGAAGAATTGGTTCTTCATAAGGGGCGTGCTTTGCGAAGTTGTTCAGGTAGTGCGGCAGGTTGGGGAAAAGCCGCATTGTTGTACAAAAAATTGAGGGAAAAATTTTCAAGATACCGCAAGTGCAAAAAAAAGAGCGGAAGCAATGCTTCCGCTCTTTTATAATGTCATAGACTATCGACGGCCACCGCGGTCGTCACGACGACCACCATCACGGCCACCACTAGGACGACGGTCATCACGACGGCCACCATCACGGCGATCATCACGACGGCCACCATCACGACGGTCATCACGACCGGCAGGGCGACGCTGTGGGCGTGCAGTGGATTCTGGAGTCCAAGGTGTACCCTGAGCTTCAAGAAGAACTGCTTTGCGGGAAGCACGAACGCGGCCATCGTTAATTTCGATAACCTTAACTTTCATGTCTTCGCCGAGGGATACGAGGTCTTCTACTTTCTCAACGCGAGCAATGTCGAGCTGGGAGATGTGTACAAGAGCCTCAATGTTAGGAAGAATCTCAACAATCGCACCGATTTCGAGAATTTTCTTAACTTTACCCATGTAATCTTTACCAAGATCAGCACGCTGGTCGTAGTACTGAACCATTTCGCGAGCCAGCTCAAGAGAATCGAGAGTAGGAGCGAAGATGGTTACTTTACCGCTGTCTTCAATATCAACGGAAGCACCAGTTGCTGCGGTAATAGCTTTGATGTTTTTGCCACCAGGGCCGATGATAACGCGGATAACGTCCGGGTTAACTTCAACAGTAGCAATCTGAGGAGCAAATTTAGAAAGCTCTTCACGGGAAGAAGCAAGCTCTTTTGCCATTTCATCAAGAATGTGCAGACGAGCGTCTTTAGCCTGATTAAGGGCACGAAGCATTACGTCAGCAGGGATACCAGCGATTTTGATGTCCATCTGAATTGAGGTAATACCTTCGGCAGTACCAGCAATTTTAAAGTCCATGTCGCCGAGTGCATCTTCGTCACCGAGAATGTCGGTAAGAACGATGTAATCGTCGCCTTCTTTGATGAGACCCATTGCGATACCGGCAACAGGAGCTTTAACTGGTACGCCTGCGTCCATAAGGGACATACAACCGCCAGTTACAGCTGCCATGGAAGAAGAACCGTTGGATTCCATAGTTTCAGAAACTACGCGAATTGTGAACGGGAAGTCTTCGCTTGCAGGAAGAATAGGACGAAGAGCTCTTTCAGCAAGTGCACCGTGACCGATTTCGCGGCGGGATACACGAACCATTTTAACTTCGCCAACGCAGTACGGTGCAAAGTTGTAATGGAGCATGAAGCGCTTGGTAACGTCACCCATGAGTGAGTCCATGCGCTGCTCGTCAGTGGTAGAACCAAGAGTTGTAACTACTAAAGACTTGGTTTCGCCACGTGCGAAAATAGAAGAACCGTGAGCACGTGGAAGTACGCCGGTTTCAACGATAATTGGACGTACAGTTTTTACGTCACGACCGTCGATACGCAGACCTTCCTGGTGGATACGGGTACGAACAATAGTTTTTTCGAGTCCGCCGAGAATATCGCCAACTTCTTTAAGTGCGGATGGATCTTCTTCGTACTGAGGTTCAGCAGAAAGAGTTTCCATAACCTTAACTTTAACAGCTTTGCGAGCAACTTTGCGTTCCATTTTATCAGCAACCTGAAGAGCGATTTTCAGATCGTCTGTTGCGATTGCTTCAACGCGAGCTTTGAGCTCTTCGTTAGGAACTGGTGCTGTGAATTCGAGTTTCTCTTTACCACAAAGTTCACGGAGCTTGTCCTGAATGTCGAAAAGAGGTGCGATTTCTTTGTGGCCCCAGCTGAGTGCTTCAGCAACAACAGCTTCAGGAACGAATTGTGCTTCGCCTTCTACCATTACTACAGCGTCACGGGAAGCTGCGAATACGAGGTTAAGATCAGCGCCAACCTGTTCATTAACGTCTGGGTTCAAGATGAACTTATCACCAACGCGACAAACACGTGCGCCAGCAATAGGACCGTTAAAAGGAACAGAGGAGATGCTAAGAGCGGTAGATGCGCCAGTAAGAGCAAGAACGTCAGACTCGTTGAGCTGGTCAGAAGAGATAACGTTAGCAAGAATCTGTACTTCGTCTTTGAACCCTTTAGGGAACATAGGACGGATAGGACGGTCAATTACACGAGCGCAAAGTGTTTCACGTTCGGAAGGACGTCCCATTTCACGGCGGAAAAATGAGCCAGGGATGCGACCCGCAGCGTACATTTTTTCTGAATATTCAACTGTAAGTGGGAAGAAACCGAGATCTCGCTCAGTTGGCTGAGTACATGCAGTTACGAGAACTACAGTGCCGCCGCACTGAACCCATACGGAGCCGTCAGCATGGTTTGCAAGACGACCGGTTTCAAAAGTAATTTCTTTGCCGCCAATTGTGGCGGTAAGGCGCTGTGCGCCAAATTTATTTTCCATAATAAAATCCTCATCGTTTGGCGAAGGGGATTCCGGGGAGAGTGCTTTTAGCAGGTTATATGTAACCTTTCTTATGCTAACTAGCGGGGGAAAAACCTTCTTCCCGGACCCCCCTTTCGCGATACTGCGTAGGTACCTTGGTAAGTATTCAAGCAGGGACTAACCCTGCTTTCCAGAAGGAACTATTGACGTCTTCTGTAAGCTTACCCGGTACAATAAATATATGAGAACAGGGGAATCCATAGGATTCCCCTGTAAAAATGCCTACTTACGAAGGCCAAGTCTTTTGATGAGATCACGGTAGCGCTGAACGTCCTTGTGAGCAAGGTACTTCAGAAGCTTACGACGCTGACCTACGAGTTTCAACAGACCAGTACGGGAGTGATAGTCATGTTTGTGCTCTTTGAAATGGCCAGTAAGGTATTTGATACGGGCAGTCAAAAGGGCTACCTGTACTTCCGGAGAGCCTGTGTCTCCTTCATTCTGGGCAAATTCATTAATAACTGCCTGTTTTGCTTCAGGGGTCATTACCACAGCGATATCCTCCAAGGATAAATGGGTTAATTAGGATTGCCAAAGGCCGCGCATGATGGTCCATACGGGCTGGCGTTGCACGATGTCTGTTTCGGCAAGAGCCAGAGGCGTTCTGTTTGAATCCAAAAGCATTGCAGTAACACCGATAGAAAACGGCATCTGTGCAATTTGTTCCGGATCATACGGAATCGGGTTGCCATTTTTGACCAAAGCAGATTCCTCATCGCTGAGGATAATTTTTGGCCATGTAGGCAATGCTTCTTCCAAAGATATAATCTTTGATTCAAGCAACTCTGGATTTTCGACCAGTTCATCGGGCTCGCAAGCCATGTCCAACGAGAACGGATGGCTGTATTCCCGGATAAGTTCAGTGAGAACTGCCCCGCACTTCAATCGAATCCCCAAGCTGTGGGCCAGGGACCGAATATACGTACCAGTGCTGCACCGCACCCGGAAACGGAGAAACGGCAACTCAACCGATAGAGTTGCTGCTTCGGAAATTTTTACGGTTTTTATCTTAACCGGTGTTTCTTTACCTTCTCGCGCCAGCTTATACAAGGATTTCCCTTTGTGTTTTGCTGCTGAGTACGCAGGAACTTCCTGCTCGGTAGTTTCAAGCCAGTGAGCAACTTCGGCGCGTACATCTTCTTCTGTGATGTGCTGCCAGTCTGCTGTAGCTGTTACTTGACCTTCTGCGTCCCATGTATCAGTCGTTTCACCAAGTTTAATGGTGCCTGAATACACTTTTTCGCCGCCGGCCATTAGGTAGTTGGACAGTTTTGTGCCCTGTCCGAGTAAAACGATCAACAGACCTTGAGCCATAGGATCGAGAGTGCCTGCGTGACCGATTTTCTTTTGCCCGAGACGTTTAATCTTACTGATGCATCCACCAGAAGAAGGTCCCTTAGGCTTATTGAGAAGCAGAATACCGTGCTGCTGTGGTACTTGTGCCATGTAAACTTATGCCTCGTTTAATACCAGATTCTGAGCAATAGTGGCAAGCAAGGTTTCGACTGCTTTTTCCAGTGGAAGGTCAAGGCTGATACCCGCGGCATTTTTATGTCCGCCGCCGCCAAGGCTTGCTGCCATTTTCTGTACATCCACAGCACCATGAGAACGCAAGCTCGCTTTGGAGCCGGAATCAGTCTCACGTACGGTCATTGCAATGTCAACATTCTCTATTTTTCGAAGATAGTTAATGATCGATTCAATGTCTGAATATTCAGTACCGGTACGCTCGAAAAGTGCCTTAGAAAGTGTCAGATATGCTACTTTCCCGTTAACCGCAATTTTAATATGAGCAAAGAGCTCGGCCCAAAGCTTAATCTTATTCAAGCTCCAGTCACTGTCTAGCTTTTCATTAAAATCACCCGGTTTCAAACCGGCATTAATGATCTTGGAAGCAATTTCATGGGAACGGGCAGTGGTGCTGTTAAAGGCAAAACGTCCAGTGTCTGAACTGATGGCCAAATACAACCCTTCTCCGAGAAAGCCGTCATATGCAATCCCGAACTCGTCCACAATGTTTGCAATCAGTTCACCAGTGGAGCTGGACGCAGTATCAACAAGGTTGATGCTACCGAACATAGGGTTATGCAGGTGGTGATCAATGTTGATAACTGGCGCTTCAGTGCGGGAAAGAAAATCAAACATGATGTCGCCGGAGCGCTCTGCATCGCCACAATCCATCACAATGATGCGATCAGGTTTGCACGTTGCCAGTTCTTCCGCTGTGGTGAGAACTGCACAAGGCAACTCTACCCAGTCGAGGTATGCAGGAAGCCCTGATTCCAAAAAGACAATAGGCTTTTTATCAAGCTTGATGAGCAGCCACGCCAGCGCAGAAACAGACCCTATAGCATCACCGTCAGGACCGATGTGGGCTGTAAGGAGAAAGGACTCGTCGTCGCGAATTGCCTGTGCAATCTGTGATACTACGTTTGGCATTACTATGTTCTTTTTGGTTTTGGGATGCCTGCAAAGGCACTTGAAAAATATAAAATCGCGGAGCCGGAGAGAATCCGACTCCGCGATTTGCATGTATTACTTACAGAGTATCAGCTTCTTCTACTTCTTCGAATGCTTCGATAGAGTCACCAATTTTGATGTCATTAAAGCGTTCGAGTCCGATACCACACTCGTAACCCTTCAAGACTTCTTTTGCGTCGTCTTTGAAGCGTTTGAGAGAAGTGATAGTACCAGTGTAGATAACCACACCTTCGCGAAGCAGACGAACCCGAGCATTACGGGTGATTTTACCGTCTTCAACGTGACAACCGGCAATAACGCCAATTTTCGGTACGCTGAATGTGTCACGAACGAGAGCCTGACCGAGGTACTGTTCCTTAACGAGAGGAGCAAGGATACCGGCCATAGCGTCACGAACTTCTTCTACGAGTTTGTAGATGATGTCGTAGAAGCGGATGTCAACGCCTTCCTGTTCAGCAACAGCTTTAACTTTCACTGTTGGGCGAACGTTGAAGCCGATGATAACTGCGTTGGAAGCTGATGCGAGGAGAATGTCAGATTCAGTAATTGAACCTGCGCCGGAGTGGATAACTTCGACTTTAACTTTCTCTGTTGCCTGCTTGCGCAGAGCATCAACGATAGCTTCAACAGAACCCTGTACGTCAGCTTTGAGCACAACGTTAAGGATCTGAGCTTCTTCAGCATCAGCACGGCTTGCGAGGAAGGTTTCGAGAGTAACTTTAGACTCACGAGCAAGAGCGCGTTCGCGTTCTTTAATAGCGCGTGCATCAGCGATGCGGCGTGCTACTTTTTCGTCGTCAAGAGCTACAAATTCTTCACCAGCTTCTGGTACGCCGTCAAAGCCCTGTACTTCTACCGGAGTAGAAGGAGCAGCTACTGCTACTTTCTTACCCTGATCATCGAACATTGCACGAACACGACCGGAGAAGGTGCCACATACGAAGATGTCGCCCTGTTTCAGTGTGCCTTCCTGTACGAGTACAGTAGCAACCGGGCCGCGACCTTTGTCGAGCTTAGCTTCAACAATGTGACCACGAGCTGGTTTGTCCGGGTTAGCTTTCAGTTCGAGAACTTCAGCCTGCAGAGCAAGAGTTTCGAGAAGACCTTCAAGACCAAGACCAGTTTTAGCTGATACGTTGGTAAAGATGGTATCGCCACCCCAGTCTTCGGAAACGAGTCCGATGTCGGAGAGCTCGCGCATTACGCGTTCTGGGTTAGCGCCTTCTTTATCCATTTTGTTAACAGCAACGATGATTGGTACTTCAGCAGCTTTTGCGTGAGATACAGCCTCACGGGTCTGCTCCATTACGCCATCGTCAGCAGCAACAACAAGGATAACAATATCAGTAACCTTAGCACCACGAGCACGCATAGCGGTAAACGCTTCGTGACCAGGAGTATCGAGGAAACAGAGAGCGCCGTTAGGGGTGCTTACGTGGTATGCACCAATGTGCTGAGTAATACCACCTGCTTCACGATCAGTGATGCTGGATTTACGGATTGAGTCAAGCAAAGAAGTTTTACCGTGGTCAACGTGACCCATGATGGTAACAACCGGAGGTCTGATCTGCATGTCCTCTGATTTATCTTCTTCACGCGGTGTGAGGTAATCCTCTTCGGAGAAACCTACTTTTTCGATTTCGTACTGGAACTCGCCAGCAACAACAATCGCGGTATCAAAGTCGAGAGACTGGTTAATGGTAGCCATTACACCAAGCTGCATGAGCACTTTAATGATCTCAGAACCTTTAACACCCATCTGGTGAGCAAGGTCAGATACACGAATGTGATCATCTACTTTAATTTTACGCTTTGCTGCCTTGAGAGGCTGAGTTGAAGGAGCCTGTTCCTGTTTTTTGCGTTTACGCTTGCTGCGTTTCCACTCATCAGAACCAAAAGCATCCTTACCACCGCGTTTTTTTCTTATCGAAAGCATCACGCTGGTTAAAATCTACTGTGCGTTTAGCTTTAGTATATTTCTTGTTACGTGTGGCTGGTTTGTCTGGAGAAGCTGGAGCAGGAGTAAAACCTGGACCAGGACGACCCTGACCACCTGGACGTGGAGCACCACCAGCAGGACGCGGAGCGCCACCGCTAGGACGACCCTGACCGCCGCCACCTGGACGCGGAGCGCCACCGGCAGGACGACCCTGACCACCGCCACCTGGGCGACCTTGACCGCCAGGACGACCCTGACCACCGCCTGGACGTCCACCACCGTTAGGACGACCACCACGATCATCTTGACGCTGTTGTGGACGAGCAGCACGCTGTTCACGTTCTCTGGCTTCTGCTGCAACTACAGCAGGGTCAGGACGGGAAATAATTCGAACCTGAGGTGCAGCCGGTGCCGGTGCTTCCTCACGTTTTTTTAGCAGGCTTTTTCTTTTTCTTAGCGCCTTCAGCGTCAGCAGGAGTTTCAGCTTTGTCCTTAGCAGCAGCCTTTGCAGGTGCAGCTTTTTTAGGAGCAGCTTCAGTTTTCTCAGCTTTTTCAGCTTTGTCTACTTTTTCGGCTTTAGCTTTAGGAGCAGCTTCTTTTTTTGCTTCAGGAGCTGGCTTCTGCTCTTTTTTAGGAGCAGCAGCTTTTGCGGACGGCTGGGGGGTATCAGCAGTCTTTTCTTTAGCTTCTGTTTTTTTAAGCTCTTCAGGTTTCACAACACGCACCTTAGGTGCCTCATCTTTAGCAGACTTGGCACTTGCAGCAGGTTCAGGTTTTGTTGCCTTTTTAGGGGTAACAACTTTAGCTTTTGGAGCTTCTTTCTTAGCTGGAGCTTCTTTCACGTCTTCCTGTACCTTTTCTGCTTCGGCTGCCTGTTTTTCATCTGCAGGCTTTTCGTCCGCGGACTTAGCAGCCGTCTTACGGCGGCGAACAATAACGCCAGAGGAGGTCTCTTTGCGCATTACTTCTTTTTTTGCCGGTCCGTTCTTTATGTGGTCGCGAACCTGCTCAATCATTTCAGTTGGTATAGAGGTCTCACCGCTTTTAGCGGAGACACCAAGCTCGCGCAGAGCTGAGAGGATATCCTTAGTAGGAACATCCAGCTCTGTTTTTAATTCTTTAACTTTAATTTTCTTATCACTCATATAGCAAAAACCCCCTTTACTTCCGCCAGCCTCTGAACTTTGCGAAACGTTTTTCGCACTCTTGGCTGTTGCAGATATAGTAACCTCTACCCGGCATTAACTGCTCTTCATCGAAGATAGGTATTGTATCACCGGATTCTGTCTGTGTGCAGACATATCGTCTAAGTTCACTCTTAGGAAAACTTGTTCGACACATCACACATCTGCGGACGGGTGTATGGTGTTTCCGGATGGCTTTGTGCATCCGGTATTATTCCGTTTCCTTTTTCTCGGTAACGGCTTCCTCAGTTTCGCCTGCTTCTTCAACTTCTTCTTCTGCAGGTGCTTCATCAGCTGCTACAGGAGCTTCGGCAGCGTCATCGGCATCAACAGCTTCAACAGCTTCTTCTTCTGTTTCATCAGAAACAGTTCCTTCGATAGCGGAGGAAAGGAAGTTGATAGCAGTGCGAAGGTCGGTAATTTTAGACTCAGTAAGTCCCTCAACCGTCAGCAGCTCTTCGTCTGAAGCGTCTTGGAGCTTTTCAATGGTCTGGAAACCGGCATCAACAAAGGACTGAAGTGGAACTTCTGCTACGCTTGCGAGCTGGTCGAGACCTTGTCCGATTGCGTGACCTTCGTTATAGCGGGTTTCAGTAAATATATCGATTTTCCAGCCGAGAAGCTTGGATGCAAGCTTAACGTTCTGACCTTTACGACCAATGGCGTTAGTCAGCTGGCTATCAGGTACGATTACTTCCAGCATGTTTTCTTCTTCATCCACAACAATGCGGGTGATAACAGCAGGAGATAATGCGTTACGTGCGTAAGTCGCGATCTCAGCGCTCCAAACAACGATGTCGATACGTTCGCCGCGCAGTTCCTGAACAATGTTCTGGATACGGGAGCCACGAATACCAACACATGCACCTACTGGATCAACATCACGGTCACGAGTCATAACAGCGGCTTTAGCACGGCTGCCTGGATCGCGGGCAATGTTCATGATAACAACGATGCCGTCGTCAACTTCCGGTACTTCACGCTTAAAGAGTAAAGACATGTAATCCGGGTGGGAACGGGAAACAATAACCTGTGGACCACGACCTTCTTTACGAACGTCAATAACCAGTGCCTGAACACGGTCACCACGTTTGTAATGTTCGCGCGGAATTTGTTCATCTTTAGGCAAGAGCGCTTCGGTGCGACCGAGGTTGATAATCCAACCAGCTTTGTCACGGCGTTGTACGATGCCGCTAAGCATTTCGCCTTGTCTGTCTTTATATTCTTCGTATATAATTTCCTGCTCAGCATCACGCATGCGCTGGATAATTACCTGCTTGGCAGACTGTGCAGCAATACGACCAAGGTCTTCTACCTTGAGGCGGAAGCCCATTTCGTCATCGAGCTGAACTGAAGGGTCGTGTTCACGAGCATCTTCAATAGAAATTTGGGTAACGTCGTTTTCGATGTCTTCATCGCGGGTAACGACTTTAAACTGAAACACCTCAATCTCACCGGTGTCTTCATTAAAGCTTACTTCAACATCAAGATCTTCGCCAAATTTGCGAATAACGGATGTGCGAACAGCTTCTTCCAACGTGTCGACCAGCATGCCACGATCAAGGCCGCGGTCTTTACTGATCTGCTCGATGGCTTTTTTAATATCCATGCTCATTTGATTTCCTCCGACTCGCTCTCGCGCTAAGTCTGCCTACTTCTTTTTCTTGCCTTTGCTGGTATCAGGAAAAATATGTACCAAGTGTGCTTTTTTCAGATCATCCCAGTCAATAGTCAGGTCGCCCTCATCATTAGGAAGAGTGAGGACAAGAATGTTGTCTGTTACGGACTTGACTTCGCCTTGGAATTTACGACGTCCCGGCACATCTTCGTGTGGGTCGCGCAGTACTACTAAAACGGGTTTACCAATGTAGTGGGAAACCTGCTCTGCTGTGAAAAACGGGCGTTCAAGGCCTGGTGAAGAAACTTCCAGTGTATATGCATCAGAGAGAACGTCTTCAACTTCGAGCGTCAAACCAATATGTCTGGAAAGCTTGGCACACTGAGCGATGGTTACACCTTCAGGGCCTTCTACATAAATTCGAACCACCATCTTCTGGCCGGAAGCGAGCTCAAAACCCCAAAGGGTGAGTTCAGCATCATCGACGAGTGGGGTAATAATATCTTTAATCTGTTCGTACAGTCCGTTTCCGGTCATTTTTGCTTCCTTATTTCCTGTCGCTCAAATAAAAAAAAGGAGGCCCCTGCAAAAAGGCCACCCCGTAAACGACGGCCTCACGGCCACAGGATGTTTTCAGCAAACAGTGTATAGGGCGAACCCTTTATACCCTGCCTTGGCGCGCAACAATAGCACGACAGCAAACGCTGAACTGGTATTAACTATGCCCTTACGTATGCAAAGTCAAGGGATGGGGCGGAAAGTTTAGGGGTAGTTGTCAAGCTGTTTTTTTTATAAATGTAAGCGGTTTCTGGCTTTTATAAAGTTGTGTCGGGCGGAAGAATATAAAACCGACACACTTATAATGTTATAGGCGGGAATTTAGACCCGAGGTGGAACAGAATCCGGCTGATTTTTAGGGCACAGTGACGTGTCGCGGATAAGGTCAGCTAACGAGAACTGATTGAGCTTGTGGTACATGGCTTTTGATGCTTCTTCCCACATGGTGCGGGTGAGGCATACGTGGATGCGTGGACAGCAGGAATGATTTTCATCACAGCCGTAGCATGGTTCCGTATTTTCCAGTGCCTGTACCAGTTCTCCCAGCCGTATTCTGGATGGGTTGCGTGAGAGGTGGTAGCCACCTTTGGCACCTAACGTGCTGTTAAGGTAGCCTTCCTTTTTAAGGTCACGCATAAGTTTTTCTAAATACTTAATGGATATTTCCTGCCGCATGGCCACGTCTTTAATGGAGACAGGGCCGTCCTCCTCGTTCATTGCGATGTCGAGGAGCATACGTGTTGCGTAGCGGCTTCTTGTGGTGAATTTCATAATTCGAACCGGGGTAAAAGCTATTCGCCGAGAGTCTGTCGGATAATGGTGAGCATTCTGTCGGGATCAAATGGCTTGGTTACTGTCGCCACAGCATTGGGAATGGCCTGATGAATCTCTTTAGGGCCACCCACAAAAATGAACGGAGTTTCCCTGTTGTAATTGCCGGAAGCAAGCTGCTTGTAGACCACTGCGCCAGAGTCGTTGCGCATTTCCATATTCAGGGTGATCAAATCAAACGGTGTTCCGGATGCAAGGTTGAGGGCAGTGTTGCCGTTCTGTGCACCCACAGCATCGTAATCACCAGACTGTAGGAAATTGATCATGTACTCGAGGACATTCGGGTCATCCTCAACAACAAGGATACGTTTTCTCATACCGTACTCTTCGGGATAGACGTTGCGGACACCTGCTGGGCGCCAAAATGAAAAACCGGAGCAGAAAGCGGTGTGGCCTTCCGCTCCGGTGGGCATAGCTAATGGATCGATTGATAACAAACCAGCAAAGTGTGCTACTTCAGCGAAGATTTACTCTTATATACTGTTAAGTATGTTTCGATGGTCTCTTCTCTTTGTATAGTTCACCGCGCAGTGTTGTTTCAACCTAGCTCAATTAGGTCGAGGGGCTATTCTTCCGGAAGCTGCATGTGCTCAGGAACAATCGCCATTTTGATAAGCAGTGGCTTGAGGAATGACCAGCGGATGCCGATTTCGTATTCCTCTTCGAGGTCGCGGATAGCGTCCCAGCAGTTATGGCAAGGTGCAATAACAAGCTTACAGCCAGTTGCAAGAATCTGATCGCGTTTGGTCTGGAGCGCTTTGTTACGTTGCTTACGGTATTTACCGATGCCGTTAAAGCCACCACCACCGCCACAACAGTAGTTGTGTTCACGGTTAGGACCCATTTCGCGGAAGTCTTCAGCAATGTAGCTCATGATTTCACGGGTAGCTTTAGCTAAGCCGTGGTTACGCACGTAGTTACAGGAATCCTGAAGAGTAACAGGTTCTTTAATCTTTTTCTCAGGGTCGATTTTGATTTTACCGGTGCGCAGTGCTTCTGCAACCCATTCAACATAGTGAATGTATGGTGCAGGCGGCAGACCGTCTTCACGACCAGTCCAGTAAGGACCTTCGATTACGGTTGCGCGGTGTGCGTGACCGCACTCGGTACCGATAACACGCTTTGGACGGAGACGTTCAATAGCGTCATATACGGATTGAACCTGCATTTTGCATGCTGCCCAGTCTCCTGCGAACATGGAGAGGGACGTCTGCTCCCAACCTTTACTTGGCACTGTCCAGTTTTCACCTGCAAGGTGGAAAAGGATAGCTGCTTCTGCAAGATCTTCAGGGTAATGTTTTGGCTCACGAGCGTTAAGAGTGTACATGATGTCTGCGTCTTCCTTATCAACAGGAATTTCCAGACCCGGCCACTCTTCGCCGTATTCATCAGCCATCCACTCACAGGTATCAACCCAGTCTTCTGTGGTAACGTCCATCTGTGCGTTGTACACACGGTGCATACCGGAGCCGATTTTCATTTCCCAAGGTACAAAACCCTGAGAGTTAAGAATACCGCGCAGGTAGCTGAACATAATACCCATGTCGATGCCGTGCGGACAGTACATGCCACAACGGTTACAACATGTGCACTGTGACCATGCAACGTCCACGCAATGGCGCATGAACTCGTTGGTCACTTTACCTTTTTTCTTAACCAGTACACCAAGGGTAGACTGGATTTTGTATGCAGGAACCTGTTTAGGATCGCGATCGTTTACGCGGTACAGGAAGCAGGAATCTGCACACATGCCACAGTGGGCACATATTTCGAGCCACGTACGGGTACGGGACTGACAAGTTTTTTCGATTAAGGCAGCAATGGCGTCGGAATCAACGTCGAGTGCTTTCATTTCTTCGTAGTACTGAGCGCCACCTTTGTCGCCAAGCAGAGATTTAAGTTCTGCTTCGCTGCCAATAGGTGTGGTGTTACAAAAAGTACCTTGAGGCATTGTTATCTCCTAGCGGCTTACTGTTACCACGGGAATGCGATATCGCGTTTAGCGCCACCGCGTTTGATGTTGTAATCCATGCCGAGCTGACCACGGGACATGAAGAACAGTACGATGTGGGACAGCTTGGTAAATGGTGCCAGAAGCAGCAGAGCTTCACCGGTAAGGATATGGCAAACAAGCCAGAAATCGTAGTTACCGATATGCAGACGAGCGATAAAGCCGGTTACGAAAGGCGCTACGGAAATAGCGAGAATGAACCAATCGTAAGGTGTTGTAAGAATGCGAACTTCAGGAAGCGCGATACGACGGATAGCAAGCATTAAGCCACCGATGATCGCGAGAACTGTAAGTGCATCTGCAACGCCGGACGGTAACGTCGGCAGGCTGAAGCCGAATGCCATTTTAAGAAGTTCCTGGTGGCCGAGCAGGAAAAGCGGAAGCAACACTGCGCCGATATGGAACAGGAAGAATGCTACTGCCATGAAAGGCTGTTCGCGCCAACCGTAAGTGCCGCCCGGAGTGAGCCAGCAACGGATGGAGTGAAGTGCGCCACGAAGGCCGAGAGACATGTGCGGCTTATATGCTACACGGTCAAGCTGCCAGCTAAGACCGCGTACGTACATTACGGCACGAACTGTGAGACCGCCGAAGAATACCAGCAGTGATATCCACAGCATCGGTCCGGTAAGAAATGCTATCATTGTTATCTCCTTGTCTTGAGGGAGGTTGCCCTCCCGTCATGACTAGTACTTTCTCATTTTTTCTTCTCTGCCGGTCAGGAATGACCAGTAACCGACAAAGCTGACCAGTGCCACACCCATCAACACGTATGTGATGGTCTTGGTGTGGAGCATAAAGTCGTGGAGAGTATAGATAATGTTTTCCATAGTATTAACCTCCGGACTAATGAGCGTCTTTGTACTCCGGATGCTCGAACAAAACAGGCATCCGGGTAGTGATGAAGCGGTACGCTGTAATAATAAGCGTCACGACAAAAATAGAAATGCCGATTTCCATGAGGCTAGGGAAGTAACGTTCAGCAGCCGGGAGCTGCCAGTTGTATGCAACCATGCTCACGTTGAAACGGTTTACTACGATACCAAGTACGCCAAGCACGGATGCGATGCGTACAATCTTCAGATTCCTTTCACGTACGCCGATTGCGTAGAGGAAAGAAGGAAGCAGTACAAAACCGAACATTTCAACAAGGAAGATAGCACCGTAACCAGTTGCAAGGTACTGCCAGTCGTTGTCCATTGTGATGTCGAACAGCTTGATGAAGAAGTAACCGGCGAGAATGAAGGAGGCAGCTTTTGCAAAGCCGAATGCCACGCCGTTAGCTTCTTTAAGATGTGTTTCGTCCATCATACGGTGCAGACCTTTATGAGCCAGAGTGCCTTCAAAAATTACCATGGAAGCACCAGCCACCATGGAGGAGATGAAGAAGAACACCGGCATAAAGCTGGAGTACCAAAGCGGATGAAGCTTACCCGGTGCGATGAGGAACAACGCGCCAAGGGAGCTCTGATGCATGGTGGAAAGTACAACACCCATAATGGTAAGAGGCAGGGTAAGCTTTAATGCAATGTTGCGAAGCTTACGCATACCGAGCCATTCGAATGCTGCAGGTGACCACTCTATAAAAAGTACTGATACGTAGAGGGAAACACACAAGCCAACTTCGAAAAGAAGGGATGTGGTGCCCTGAGAGTATACCAGTGGGTATGGGAGTCTCCATGGGTGACCCAGATCGTACAGAAGAGCAATAACTACAAAGAAGTAGCCAAGAAAAGCGGTAGTGATAGCAGGACGCACTGCGGAATGGTAGTGCTTCATGCCGAAGAGGTAGCAGGATGCGGAGGCTACATAACCACCGGCAGCCAATGCTACACCACACATCAGGTCGAAACCGATCCACAGACCCCAAGGGTTGTTGTCGTCGAGGTTGGTTACGGCGCCGATACCTTTATAGAAACGCAGGAAGGTAAGAACCAGACCACCAGCAATAATGATAGCGGTAAGGATGTTTCCGGCGTGCCAGAAGTTTTTTTGATCGTTACTCATTATGCATCTCCCTCAGGCTTGGAGCTTTCTTCTACTTCTTCGCTCTCAGGGTTCTGAAGTGCAGCAAGCTTTTCCTCAAACTCTTTCTCAGCGTTAGCGACAGCTTTTTTTGTTTCGCGTGTAATGGAAGCTTCTTTATCTTTAGCAGCTTTTGCCATTGCAGCTTTAAGCTTGTCTTCAGCAGCTGACTGAGTTTCGGTAACAGCCTGTGCTACAGCAGTTTTCTGGTCTTCAGCAGCGATTTTTTCTTTACGCTTGCTGATTGCGTATGCACCAGTGAGCAGTACAGGCCAGATGCCTACTACCATTGGTACAGCGCCAAGAGCGCCTGCTGTAAGTTCCGGAGCGGACTTTTTGCCAACTACAGGCTGACCAACTTCGGTATGTTTTACCGGAGCAAGGTAGAGCCAGTTGGTTCCGCCAGCTTCTGTTTCGCCGTAAATTTTCTTTACGTAACGATCAGGGTGCTTGCGGATACGTTCGCGTGCGATATCAATAAGGTCAGAACGCTTACCAAAGGTGAGGGCTTCTTTAGGACATGATTGAACACAGCCTGGAAGTTTGCCTTCTTTAATGAGCGGGTGACACATAGTACATTTCTGAATGAGTGGATCTAATGGATCTTCGTATTCAAAAGTAGGAACGGAGAATGGACACGCGATCATGCAGTAGCGACAACCAACACAAACGTCGCCGTTGTAAGTAACGGAGCCGTCGGAGTTTTTGGTGAACGCTTTAACAAAACATGCGGATGCACATGCTGGTTCCATGCAGTGGTTACACTGCTGTTTACGGAAGATAGGGTGATCCAGACCGGCAACATTGTACTTATTAACTACAGTGTGCGTGGTGGAGTTGGTTCTGCGTTTAGTATCCAAAACTGAGAGGTCATCGAATGGCTTCTCTGGTTTCGGGAAGTTGTTTACTGTATTACAGCCCTCTTCACATTTGCGACAACCGATACAACGGCTGCTGTCGTGCAGCACGCCCATTGCATCTGGGTATCCATCAAATGAAGCGTTGCTGGCAGCTTTCGCCTTAGTAGTTCCCAAGGTGGAAGCAATACCGGCGCCGCCAAGCAGGCTTAGGAATTTTCTGCGATGCATAATTGCTCCTTGATTCCTAGTTAGCGCGTGCGGCGTGGCAGCCTGCGCACTCAGTGTTCTGTGGCTTCTGAATATTCATTTCGGTGTGACAGGTCATGCACTGCTGATGGTAAGCAGCTTTAAGACCCGGACGGTCACCGTTTTTGAATGCTTCGCCATGACAGCTCTGACATTTTGGAGGCTTGATGCTTACAGGGCTCTGATGGTGACAGGCCTGACATACTTTGCCTTTTTCAGCGTGGAAGCTACCAGCAAGTTTGCTGTCCGCAGTTGCGTTAAGCAATGTTGCAACGATTTTGCGGTGCGGCATGTTGGATGCTTCGTACTTGTCTGCAAGAGCGTCAATTTTGACGAATTCAGGGATCTCTTCAGCGGTGTAGGTCACTGTGCCAGCTTCACGAGCGGTAACAACGGAAGCAGCAACTGCGTTACGTTCTTTTTTGCTCATTTTTGCTGCCTGTTCAGTGGTAACGCCGTTAGCGTTATGACAGGTTGCACAAGACTGTTCGTTGAAGTTCTGAACTGGAATCATGGAGTGACAGCCTGCACAAGTAGGATCCTGTGCAACACGCATTGCGTGACAACCAACACAGCTTGCGGAAGACTTAGCGTCGTGCATATCGCCGTAGAGTGGTTTAAAGCCGTCTTTTTCGTTGCCGATGCCGTTAATGTGGCAAGTGCTGCAATCTTTTACGTTAGCTTCATGGAACTTGTGGTTAAATGCCACAGGTGCGATGTCGCTTTTTGCAGAACTGTTCGGAACGATGAGAAGAGTATCCGGCTGACCGCGTTTGAGGCGTTTAGCAGGTACTTTTTTCATTTCTTTCTGGGCAGAAGCGCTGTGACAGCCTGCACAGGTAACAGGACCTGTAAATGCAGCGTCTATTTTCGCTTCGCTCATGTGACAGCTGATACAGCTGCTGTGTGCTGCGGATTTAGGGCTTTCGTATTTTACAAAGCCGTCACCGTAGCCGTTATCGTTGTCTTCAGTGCCCGGTACGTAGGTAGCGGTACCAGCAACAACATCAACGTTCATGTGGCAAGCGCCACAATTTTCGTTCTGCTGTGAAACAACGATCTTTTTAGAAGAAATATGGCGGAAGTGCAGTGACTTATCCATTTTGATAGGCTGGCGTTTTGCCACCATATCAGGGTTTGGATTGTGACATGTACGACATTCGCTTTCCAGAGGACCTGTGTCCTGTCCGGCTTTAGCCATGTCGGCATGACAGCCAATACAGTTTTGGTGGTATACGTCCTGCAATTGTTTTGCAGACATATCACCTGTTCTTTTAAAAGTAAGACTCATGCTGTCGCCGTCTTTTTCATGACAACTAGCACAGTCTTTATCCATTTTTTTCAGCGCATCAGTATGCAAATCGTGGCGATACGTAACGGCTGGCAATTCCATATCACCAAGCTTACCGATAACATCAATTTTAATGATATCAGAATGTTGCTCAGCAGGAGCAGCTGTTACATTAGAGCTGTGTGCTGTAATACCGACGACCGATACAAGCGCTACAACCATCAGCATACCCGCCAAGCGAAGCAGTGATCTTCCCTTCATCATAGTGGCAGTCCTTTCGATGAAATATTAACTCGTCCTCAGACACCCCTTAGCCATCAGCCTCCTGAGAGTTCCCCAACTTCAAGAGAAAAGCAGAACCGCGCAGAACTAACCATGCGGCCTAAGGCACTGTGGCAGTCTGGATATGTATGCGGTTGCACGAGCGTCGCAATAAATGCTTGCTCAATAACTCATCAACAAAGCGTAGATTTTAAAGCCTACCGATTCGGTATGAGTTATTATCATACCGAGGGGGTAGGGTATTTGTAAGGTTTCGTCAAGAGAGCGGGCAGGAGTGTGTGCTTTAGTTTTCAACTGTAAGTGTCTGAAAAAACAATAGAAAAAAAGCTTGTTCTAAATTAGACAAAAAAAGTAGGAATTATTGTCCATCGTCACAGTGGACAATAAAAACGGATTTTTCCAAAAGTAGTGTCTTGGCAAAAAACAGTGTAAAATGCTCGAAAATGATGCTCAGGTACAAGCCCAAAAAAACAGCGTGCTCTGAGCTGTCCTAATATAAAAAAAGGATGACATTGTTATGAGTCTGTTCGTAAATTTGCCGCTTAGTTTCGCAGCTAAAGAACCGCGGTACATTGATATGCTGATAGAGCAAGGTGTTTCGCCCGAACTGGGTATGGATACTTATGCAGTTCAAGATCTCGACATGCACTGGCATACAAAAACCGCCGCACGGTTCGCGGATGCAGGGCTTTCTTGTGGGATTCATCTTCCTTTTTTCGACCTCGCACCGGGCAGCTTGAATGACCACATTTTAGAAGCAACACGGGCAACGCTCCTGAAAGCGATCGAAATTTCACAAGCCTATAAACCAACTCATTTTGTAGGACATCCGAACTATGAAGCAGGGCAACACAATCTCTATTACGGTGATTGGCTTTCCCGCTCTCACGAAACATGGTCACAGTTACTCAAGCAAGATCAGTCCAATGCTCAGTTATTTTTGGAAAACACCTTTGAATTAACACCAAAGCCGCTTGTTGATCTTGTCCAGTCGTTACCAGCGAACCGCGTCGGGCACTGTTTTGACGTCGGGCACTGGCACTCTTTCGCCAAAGGTTACCAAAATAACGACCTTCTCGAGTGGCTTAACGCCTTTTCGCCGCGTCTTGGGCATCTACATCTTCACGACAACGACGGTTCAGGGGATCAGCATCTTGCCCTCGGCACGGGAACAATTCCGCTTCTTGAGCTCTTTGATTACATTCAAGCAAACGAGCTTTCACCATCAGCTACGCTTGAACCGCACACCGAAGATGCGTTCCCAGCGTCCATCGAGTATCTCGAAGCGCACAGCATGTCGGTCTGTTTTCTTGCTGAGGGGTAATTTGTAAGTTTTTCATTATGGCTCCGACGGGTCTGCGACGCAGTTTTTTTATGTCTCCGACGGCTGGGGAAAACCTTGTTGTAACAAGGTTCTTCCCCAGACCCCTTTCCAAAAACTTTTATTATGCGATGGAAGCACGTTTGTTAATTCCTCACGCGGCTTAATCCCACTGACTTGAATAATAAAAAAGGGCTGTCCTAGTTAACTAGGACAGCCCTTTTACAGTTCGCGAAAGGTAATGGTGCAAAAGCCGCGAGGTGGCGTAAAAAACGGAAGAACCTCGCAGGTAATAGTTTTTGGAAGGGGGTCTGGGGGAAACTTTTTTTCAAAAAAGTTTCAGCCCAGCCGTCGGAGACATAAAATTCCCCAAAACTCGTCGAAGACCCGCCGGAGGCATGCGAGGCAGCAGAGAGACATCCTTTTACACAGGATGCTCAGTAGCGCTGGCATCAGGTGCATGTGCCTTTTTGGAAGACACAAGCTCTCCGGCGTCTTCGAATACAAGGTAGAAGCACGGCACGAGCACGAGAGTGATGAACGTTGCGAAGAGGATACCGAACCCGAGCGAAATTGCCATTGGGATAAGGAACCTAGCTTGCCGTGACGTTTCAAGAATCATTGGTGCCAGACCACCACATGTTGTGATGGTGGTGAGTAGAATTGGCCTGAAGCGTTTGATTGCACCGGCAACAACGGCTTCATGCGCTGTGTATCCTTCACGCCGGAGACGGTTGGTGAAATCAACGAGAACGAGCGAATCGTTTACTACTACGCCGGACAGGGCAACAAGTCCGAACATACTCATGAGACTCAGAGAGTAGCCCATAACTACGTGTCCGATAACGGCACCGACCATGCCGAACGGGATACAGAGCAGCACGATAAGCGGCTGCGCGTAACTCTTAAACGGAATGGCGAGAAGTGCATAAATGGCAAGAAGCGTGAGCATCAGGCCGGTTATAAGACTGGTTACGCTGTCGCGCATGTCTGCCTGCTTCCCTTCGAGGGAATAGCTGAGACCGGAATATTTTTGTAACAGATCTGGTAGAATATCAGCGGTAATTGATGATGTCACCTGCTCTGAGAGCTTGCGAGGAGTTACGTTGCCAGTAACGCTTCGAATTCGTCTGCCGTCTTCGCGTTTGATGGAAGTATCAGCGAACGCTCTGGTAATGAGTGCCGCGTCACGCAGCAGCATTTCGCCACCGTTTGGCAGTGTGAGTACCAGATCGTCGAATGTGGCGACGGATGCGCGTTCTGCTTCTGGCAGGCGCACTCGAACTGTGACTTCATCTTGGCCGACCTGTTGTTTGATAGCTTCGGCACCGTAGAAGGCGTTACGAAGTTGATCTGCAACTTCGCGGGAACTTAGTCCGGCGGCTTCACCAGCTGAGAGCAGCTTGATATCAAACTGTCGTTTGCCGCGAGCAGTGCCGTCATCAATATCGCTGACACCATTAATGAGCGCCATCGATGCTGCCAGTTCCATAGAAGCTTGTTCAAGAACGGCATTGTCACGGTGTGAAAGCTGGATTGTTACGCCTTTACCGGAACCCGGGCCTCCTCTGTCCGCCACAAAATCTACTGTCTCTGCACCTGCAACAGAGCCAACGGCCTTACGCCATAGTTCGGTTACTGTTGAAGTTGAGACTGGGCGTACGTCTGGGCCTGTTAGGTAGATACGGGTCGTAAGTTCATTGTTATTTACGATAGTAAACACGCCGGTGCTGAGTAACTCTCCACCGTTGTCAGCAATGACGCTGTTGGCGGACTTGAATAGCTGGTCCTCAACTTCTCGAATGCGTTCCACGGGCGTTCCGTATGGCATTGTGATTGCGCCATATGCATAGTCGGACTCAACTGTCGGGAAGAGCACCATGCCTAGGCGACCGGATAAGGCAAATCCTACGGTAATGAAAAGAACTGCCAATGAGGTGCCGAGAACAGCATAGCGGTATGTAATAAGTTTGCTGATGAATCTGCCGTATTGCTCGGCGATAAAACGTTCAAAACGAGTACTGAAACGTTGCTGGAATCGTATGAGCCAGCCAAGCCCAGGAATAGTAGAGCGTTTACCACTGTGCGCAAGGTGAGCTGGCAAGATAAATAGACTTTCGATGAGCGAAATGAAAAATACGATTCCGACAACAACGGGAATGTATTTGAATATTTTCCCCATAGTTCCCGGTACAAAGTACAATGGGAGGAACGTAATGATGTTCGTGATAACACTGAATGTCACCGGCACCATAACTTCTTTTGCACCGTCGATGGCTGCCTGAACGTTACTTTTGCCGAGATTTCGGTGGTAGAAGACGTTTTCACCCACGACGATTGCATCATCCACAACAATACCAAGCGTGATGATGAATGCAAACATGGTGATCATGTTAATACTAAAATCGGTGAACGGCAGGAACACAAACGCACCAAGGAACGAGATAGGGATACCTAGACTTACCCAGAAGGCAAGACGAATATCTAGAAAGAGTGCCAAGAATATGAATACAAGCGCAAGACCGATATACGCGTTACTGAGAAGTAAGTCTGCGCGGTCCTTGAAGATGATGTAACTGTTGCGATAGGAGCCGATTTTCATACTTGGAGGCAAGTCTGCTCGAAACTCTTCGACCACATCCAGCGCCGCAGTCGCAACACTCATAGGGGTCTGGGAGCCGATTCGGTATACATCTACAGAAGCTGCGCGGTTGCCTTCAAAGCTACTCCAGTTATCGGTATCTTCAAATCCGTCCCATATTTTTGCAATGTCCCCAAGATAAATGGATGCACCTGAACTATCTGTAAGGACAGGGATACGTTTGAAGTCTTTCGCAACAAGCTTACGGTCTGACACACGTACAAGAATTTCACCCTGTGCTGTCTTGATACTACCACCGCCGAGTTCTACAGAAGCTTGTTTAATCTTGCTGGCAACGTCGGAGAGTGTGAGGTTGTATTTGCGAAGAGTATTGCGAGAAATTTCAATATGCG
This sequence comes from Halodesulfovibrio sp. MK-HDV, assembly GCF_009914765.1. Classification (NCBI taxonomy): domain Bacteria; kingdom Pseudomonadati; phylum Thermodesulfobacteriota; class Desulfovibrionia; order Desulfovibrionales; family Desulfovibrionaceae; genus Halodesulfovibrio; species Halodesulfovibrio sp. MK-HDV. Next base: position 74,851 of record NZ_WYDS01000019.1, read on the forward strand.
TTTCAAGATCACGAATTCCTATTACATCTGCCTGTGTGATCTCTGGATTTCGCAGCAGCGCATCTTCTAGCTGGTTTGCATAATCGCGCAATACCAGTTCGGAAACATCCCCGCTGATAACAAGGGTAAGTACACTGCGTTTGCGGGAATCAATGGTGATGCGTGGGTCTTCTGCTTCATCAGGGAACGTGGTGATTCTGTCCACTTCTGTTTTAATGTCCTGCCATACGCGGTCAACGTCAGCACCGTCGAGTAGCTCTGCCTGAATAGTGGCGCTGTCCTCGTTGGCGACAGAGGTTATGTCTTCAATACCCTCAATGCCTTCAATTGATTCTTCGACGGCTTGAACAATAGAACGCTCAATTTCTTCCGGACTGGCACCGGGGTACGAAACGGTTACGGACACAGTATCCATTTCAATCTCTGGAAAAACTTCCTGAGTGGTGCTTGCTCCGAGAACGAGACCACCAATGAGGAGTACGAGCATGAGTAAGTTGGCAGCAACAGAGTTACCTGCCATCCATGCTATGGCTCCGCGTGGTTTTTCCGGTTCGGGAGCTTTAGGTTTTCGGTGCTGCGAAGCAAGAGGTGATTTCTGCATACTCTCTACTCCGCCGTAGCGACGTTGTTGTCTTTGCGGACACCATTGTCGGAGTTATTGTGTGGCTTTTTTCTGCGTTCTTCTTTTGGCTGCTCTGCAACTGTCGGAGCACTGCCGGAGTCAAGGGCGAGAGACATACCTGTGTATGCATCGCTTAGATCTGAAGCAATAACTGCATCGGATTCAGAAATTCCGTTGAGGGCGTAAACAGCGTCTTGGGATTTCCAGACAATAGCAATTTTACGGATAACAAGTTCGCCGTCTTTGTACACCCAGATTTCGTTATCGTTATGCACAAGGTTTTGAGGGATTTTGTAGGCGGATTGAATGGTATTACCTTCAATTGTAACGTCTACATAATCGCCGAGCATGAGGGGCATGGTGAACTCTTGAGATTCAAGACCGCGAGGGTCTTTAACTGCTACTACTACACGGGCAAGGCGGGTGGATTCTGTCAGTGTACCCGTAAGACGCAGTACTTCACCGTCCCATCTTGAAATACCGCCTTGGCGGACAACCGTTGCGGTAACTCCGTTACGGGATAATCCAAGATGTTCAAGACGGTCCACTGGTACAGCCGTCTCTACCCAATATTCGTCAATGGCTACAAGTGTGGCAACTGTGGTGGATGTAGTGACACGGGAGCCAAGGTTTGCACCTGTTTCCTGTATCATGACATCGAATGGTGCGCGCAGAACACAGCGGGTGAGATTAAGTTCAGCAAGCTGAATATCGGCTTTTGCACTTTCAAGTTCAGCCTTTGCTTTCATCAACTGAGGTTCGCGCAATGCAAGGGCTGTGCTGTATTTTTCGGAACTTTTGCTCTCGTCCAAAAGGCGTATGCCTTCTCTTGCAACGCGCTGTTGACCTTGTTCCAACATCAATTCTGCTTTGGCAGTAGCGAGTGAACTTTTGCTTTTACGCAGTGCTATGTCGTAATCTCTCGTGTCGATGCGGAGAATGACGTCACCTTTTTTGATGATACCGCCAGCAGCAAATTGTGGGGCAGTCCACGCAACAGTGCCTGAAACCTCAGGCTTTAGTTCAACTTTGCGCGCTGGGATAACAGTGCCGGTTCCTTTGATCTGCATCGGTACGCTGCCTTTTTTAAGGCGGATAACTTTTACAGTGGTAACTTTTTTAACTGGTGCTTTTCTAGCAACCTTGGGTTTTGAACCCATGAAAAATGAATATCCACCAAGGCCTAACGCAATCATAAGTGTGAAAACTACGGCGTTGATAAGTACTTTTTTTCGGGATGTAGGATTGTTCTGCATACCGCTTATATCCCCTCATTTTGATCGTCAGGTGAAGGTTCGTGCACTTTTGCAAGACTGTATGTCCAGCCTCCCCCGAGAGCACGATATAATGAAATTCGGAGCTTAATCAGCTCTGCTTGCTGTTGAATCATTTGTCGTTCCAGACTCTGTACATTTAAGACTTCCTGCAGCAAAGGCAAGTAACCGCTTTGTCCCTGAAGGTATCGTAACTGTGCATCCTCAAGGGTTTTTGCCGTGGCGTCACGCTGTGCACCAATGAGTCGTAAATACTCTTGTTGCTGTTCTTCATTGACCAGCGCATCTTCAACTTCCTGAACTGCTTTTGAGACAGTTTCACTATACAATGCTGCGCGTTCTTCAACAACTGCGCGGGTTCGATCAACTTCCGAAGCACGCAGACCACCGTCTAGAAGTGGCTGCATAATGTTACCGGCAAGTGATGCTGCCCAGTTGTTAAAAAATACGGCGGCAACGGAGCTGTTGAAAGCTGCGTCTGCGTTAAGTGTAAACTGCGGCAACCTGTTTGCTCTTGCTTCAGCAACACTCCATTCTGCGGAGAACAACTGTAATCCTGAAGAACGAATATCCGGTCTGTTTACAAGCAAGTCTGATGGTAACCCTGTTGGGGGCAGCGAAATAAGTTCCGGCAACTCTTTCTGGATAACGGTAGGGCGCTCCAGCGGAGTGCTTCCGATTAATACGGAAAGTGCGTTAAGAAGCACTTGCTCTTTTGCTATCAATAAAGGGAGTTCTGATTGGCTTGATGCTAAAATCTGGCGCTGCTGTAACACATCTACAGATTCTGCAATGCCGTTTGTAAAACGGAATTCCTGAAATACGAGTTGCTTTCTGTTGTTTGCAACCTGTTCATTTAGAATGGCAATTTCTTCGCGAACCCTGAGCAAATCAACCCAGTTTTCGGCGACAGATGCGGCAACAGTAACAGCGGCTGCATCTAAATCTGCCTGTGTTGCATAAAATTGTTGTTCGCTTGCGCTACGCTGGGCTTCAATGCGTCCCCATAAATCAAGTTCGTAAGCAGCGGCTGCGCCAAGGTTATACTGCTGTACGTCGTCGTAACTGCTACGTTTGCCGGTGTTGGTTTTAGTGCCGACTCGTCCAGCCTTGGCTCCGCCTGTAAGATCCAGAGTAGGGTACTGGTCAGCACCGGCGCGTTCCAAGTTTGCAGCAGCTTGCTTTAATCGGGCGTAAGCAACGTTGATAGAGAAGTTATCGGAGAGCGCCTGGTCTATAAGGGCATTCAACTCCGCACTTTCAAAACTTTTCCACCATAGTCTATCTGACTCCTGTCCTTCCACTTGAATTGAGTACGGCTCATCAAGCGACACACCGGGTTGTATGGACTGTGTTGGTGCAAAAGGTGCACATGCGGAGCATAGAAGAATGCTCAGGAGTAGCGCGGGAAATATATACTTCGACATACAATCCTTCTTGAGTGCAATATGAATAATTAGTTAGGTTGAAGTGTCAGTTGTTGACGAGTCAAGTAATGGCAGTTTCTTTGTTGTTATGTCAACAGTGCTGGCAAGAATTTATAAAACCTTATACTCAAGTTAGGATTTTTTAAAGCCGGAAACTGTATTGATTTTATACAGTTTAGCGATATTAACTATGCTAAAATACATGCTATAGTAATCTTTAGTAATTCTTACGTTAGCATCAGGTTCCAATAAATCTGTAGGCCGTCATCCGTTGACGAGGTGTGCCTAGCTCATTATATTGCGAAGTTGCATATCACTTATTGCATTTATCATTTGGAGTATCTGTGACTGACAGCACCCTTGCCCTTGATTCCGCGAAAATAAAAAAAATTCTTGTTTGCCAACTTAGGCAAATTGGCGACGTTATGCTCTCCACACCGGTGGCGGAGTTACTCGCACAGAAATTTCCTGATGCAGAGATTCATTATTTTACAGAAAAAAAATGTGTCCCTGTTCTCCAGAACAACCCGTATATTACAAAAATATGGGCGTTGGATAAAAAAGAACTATCCAACATCATGAAAGAATTTGCTTTTTACAAGAAAGTTGCGCGGCAGGGTTTTGATTTAATGGTGGGATTACAACATCTCCCACGAATCCGCTGGATTTCTTATCTCACTGATGCGCCTGTTAAGCTGAGCTATCGTTCTTCATGGATTAACGACATCGGCTATACCCACCTCATTGATGCTAAGGACGGGTATGCTTCTGAATCCAAGGTCGCAATTCTTGCACCGCTCGGCATTGAGTGGAATTGTACAACGCCGAAGTTGTTCCTTACAGAGGAAGAGCGGGATGCGATGTCTGCACGAATGAAAGAATGGGGTGTAACTGACGAGAATCGGCTTATTACTATAGATGCTACACATCACGACCTTGGCAGAAAATATCCTGCCGAAAATTATGCAAAAGTCATCAGCCTTTTAGCTGAGAAGAATAAAGATCTGCGTTTTGTTTTATTGGCGGGACCGGGGGAAGAAGGGATTTTTGATGAAATTCTTGATAGTTGCGATGCACCGGAAGCAGTAATTGTTCCTTCGCCAAGCTTGCAGTTGCGTGAAGTTGCCGCTTGTCAGGAACGGAGTGTTCTGCACTTTGGTAATTGTTCGGCTCCGCGTCATATGGCTGTTGCGATGGGTACGCCTACTTTGGTTACTCTTGGTTCAAGCAGCGATGCATGGTGTTTCCCTTCTGATGAACACACAACGGTGAACTCTGATATAGACTGCGTCCCATGTAATAACACGACGTGCTCTATTGGCTATAAGTGCCTTACAGAGCTTGATCCAGAGTATGTTGCTGATAAAATTTTAGAGCATATAGACAGCGTAACCCGTTAGCTTCATTAATATACTATCACAACAAGTATCTATGCTTACATACTAGCCTGAGATGTATATGCGGCGAGAATCGCTGCATTAATTTATATATGGAGAGGCCGGTATGAAAAGATTGTTGATAGTGTGTGTGGCTATGTTGACGGTGGCGTTATGTTCTTCTGCTTTTGCGCAAGGTGCTTTCTATAAAGAAACAAGTTCAGAACAGCGCATGGATCATTTAACAAACATGCTTGATTTGACTGTTGATCAGCAGGTTAAGATAAAAGATATTATCAAGCGTAGGGATGCAGAAATGGAGCCGCTCTTTAAGTCGCTTGCTGAAGCAAATGACAAAGAAGAGCAGCGGGAAATTAAGATAGATATTTTAGAGCAGCATCAGCGGTATAGAAAAGAATTGAATGATGTTCTTACTGATGCGCAGGAAAAGAAATATCAGGAATTTCTCCAAAAACGCATGCAAGAACGGAAGATGCAGAAAAAAAGTTAATCACAAAAAAAAGGAGAGCCTAGCAGCTCTCCTTTTTTTATGCGTAAAAACGTACTGTCTAGAAGCCTTTAATAGAATTAAGGCAAAATGTTACAGCAGATTTAGTAATTTCATCACGTTCCGGCCAGAAAATGCGACGGCGGTTAAGCCCTGCAAGTAGCCATGTGATTATTTCAGCGGTATTGTCTACTTCAATATCTTCGCGCACTGTACCGTCTTTGATGCCTCGTTCAAGACAAGCAACGATGGTTTGTTTTAATGCGTCAGTCATATTTTCCATAGCAATTTTTGCGCTTGGAATTGTGGCGTATGTGGTGAGGATAACTTTGTATCCTGTTTCGTTTTCATTAACAAAAACCACGACGTCCTGGATGAGTGTCTCTAAAAGGCAGTAGCCAGATTTCTGGCGGGCCTTTATCTCATCAAGCATACCTTTATACTCAGTAATGAGTTCTTCGATAATCTGATCAAAAATCTGCTGTTTTGACTTGTAGTGTCTGTAAATAGCAGCATCTGTCACATGCGAAAGCTGCGCAATAAGAGCAACGGTTGTTCCCTTAAAGCCTTTTTCTGCGAAGAGTTGGCGTGCATTGTAAAGAATTAGTTCTTTGGATGAACCCATGTCTGCCCCACGGTGTTAAATGATGGTCCTGTAATATACGGGAACCTAACCTTACTTATTAGTGGAAATAAGAAGGAAAATCAATGCGTTGTGATTTACAGAAGATCCTGAGGAGTTCCTGTGTAATCACGGGCGCTTTCTTTGCCCCGAAGTACGCGTAAAACGCCGCCTGCAAGTGCATGCATTTCTTCCACTGCAGGGAAGATAATGGCAGGTGCAAGCGGTGGTAAATTGTTTATGATTGTTTCAACAAGTTTCTTGCTGTTTGCCATACCACCGGTGAGTACAACTCCATCAATGGTAACAGGTGCACTTTCACCTTCATCAAGGTGCATAAGTGCAGGGAGAAGTCCCGAGAGCTCTTTCGCAATAGAGTACGCAAGAGCTTCAAAGACGAGCTGAGCCTTCGTATCGCCAGCGGCCATACGCTTTTCAACTTCGCGCAGATCATTGGTGCCCAGATGAGCCCAAAGACCGCCCGTTTTGAGAATACGTGAACGTAGTTCTTCGTATGTAAAGGTTCCGTTTTTAACGAGATCAAGTACACCTAGTGCTGTCAGGCGGCCAGTTCGTTCAGGTGAGAACGGACCATCGCCTTCCAATGCATTGACTACGTCACAAATTTTACCGTTACGGTGTGCGGCTACAGATACCCCGCCACCCATGTGACATACGAGATAACGGCTGTTTTCATATTCTATTCCCAGCTGCTCCGAGGCTTTTCGTGCTGCTGCCCTTTGTGACAGAGCATGAAAAACACTACGGCGCGGAAGTTCCGGTAGACCACTGAGACGGGCACGGCTGTCCATTTCGTCTGTTACAACGGTATCGACAATAAATGCTCGTACTCCGTGTTCTTTTGCAAATTCGAGTGCTAGCGGTGCACCAAGATTGCATGCGTGCTCTCCGTATTGAGCAGATGCCAGATCGGAAAGCATGGCAGGGGTGACATTCCACGTGCCGCCCTGCATTGGAGCTAGAAGCCCTCCACGGCCTGCAACTCCATCTAATTTGATGGTGTCCATGCCATGTTCTTTGAGAACTGCTTGAATGGTACTGCGACGTAGTTCCATTTCCTCAGTAGCAGTGCTAAAGGCGAGTGTTTCTTGCTTATCATGTTCTGCCGTATGCGAGAAAAGTTCTTTTTCTCCGTCAAAAACAGCAACTTTGGTAGACGTAGAACCCGGATTAATTACCAGAATATGCTCAGCCATTAAGGCGACTCCTTTTCACCCACAGCCATAGCAATGGCCAGTGCAATAGAATAGAATTTTGTACGATCAGTATCGCCACGGGAAGGAAGTACAATCGGTACTTCGCTGCCGGCAACCATGCCGGCCATGTCCAGATTCATAAGTGCGGTAAGTGACTTGTATAAGATGTTTCCGCTCTCAATGTCCGGCGCAACAAGGATATCTGCCTTGCCTGCTACCGGGTTGTCGACGCCTTTGCATTCGACTGCACGCATAGAAACGGCAAGGTCGAGCGCAAACGGACCTGCAACGAGTGCATCGCCGAATTCACCCTGTTCTGCCATTTTAGCAACCATCTGAGCATCGAGGGTTGCGGGCATTGCAGGGTAAATAACTTTTTCTGTGGCTGCGAGCATTGCAACTTTTGGCTGCTCAATTTTGAGTACTTTTGCAACACGCAATGCGTTTTTCACAATATCAACTTTACGTTGCATGTTTGGCGCAATGTTGATGCCGGCATCTGTGATCATCATGAGCCGGTCATCGTTCGGAGCGTTGAAAAGACCAATGTGGGAAAGAACGCCTTTAGGCGGCATACCGGTTTCTTTGTTAAGAATCCCGCGCAGCAGCACGTCGGTATTGACTCTGCCTTTCATAATAGCGCTGGCATGGCCTTCTTTCACCAACTCAATACATTTAGCCACAGCCTCAGCAGGCTCCGGTACGTGATGTTTCTCAAATGGGGTAAGATCAAGATCACGTTCAGCAGCGAGCTTTTCTGTAAGTTCTATATCACCAACAAGAATTGGCTCAGCAATTCCATTTGCATATGCTTCCACACATGCACGTAGCACAAAACCTTCCGCACAAGATGCAACTGCGAGTTTTGTACAAACGTGGCCTTCAATAATATAATCTGCAAGGGACTGAAGGGAATTTATAGGCATAGTGTGTTTTCTCCGGCCTAATTATTCGTCGCCACGTTTAAGGGCTACAACGCCGGTTCTGCACAAACTACAGATGCCGTGTGGGCGTAGCATTTTGATGAGACCGTCAACTTTGTCTTCATCACCTGTAATTTCGACCATGATGGTCTCTTGGCCCATGCTCACAACGTCTGCACGGAATACTTCAAAAATCTGCATGACCTGAGTCATGGTATCTTTAGTAAAGCCAACTTTAATAAGCGCCATCTGACGGTCAACAAAGTCGTTGCGCTCAAGGGTATCAACTTCGGATACCGCAGAGAGGTTTGCGATAACGTCAAGAAGAGTTGTGATAGTTTCAGCGTCGCAATCAACAGTAATAACGAGTCTGGAAACTTCAAATTCTTCTGTTTCTGCACAGGAAATCGATTTGAAATTAACGTTACGGTCTCTAAAGACCGCAGTAACGTCTGCAACAACACCCGGCTGGTTGTTAACCAGCGCTGAGATAGTATAAATCATGTAACACTCCTTACTACCTGTAACTCTTACAGTACGCTAAAATGGGAATAGCGGTGGCACTGCGAAAAAGTTACGCAGCGGTTAGTAACTTCTTCCTAATATATTCAAGAAAGATAGGAAAGCTTGAGTTGAGGGAAGTACGCAAGTTAGTGGATGCAAACAAGCGGGGTAACATTGCTTGTTCTATGGACAAGACAATAGCAGGGCTACCGTAAAAACGATAGCCCTGCGGAAAGTTCTATAATGTTGGATTGTTACAGGTCGAAGCGTCCTTTCTCATCCATGACTGGGCATACAAGATCGACTCCGGAACGAATATGCAGATCCATTAACGTTCTCAGGGAGTAGGGGGTATGTCTTGATAGCCGAATGATGAACGTGCGTAAAAGCGAAGGCGTAGCACGCCCCTGCAAGTAAAGACGACGCATCCATTGCCACCGTGCTCTGTACGGGTAGCATTGCTTTACACCTGTTGCCCGAACAGCTCGATCCATCGATTCAATTGCTAAATCGCCTCGGCGGACGAGTTGAAAGTCAATATCTGGTACTCGCTGCCCCATATCATCACCTCGTGTTTCACTAAAAAGGGGGATTTCCCATCATATATTTTTGCCACCCCCAACGCGCAGGAACAATTATTGTTTCTGAAATCAAAATATGTATACTGAAAATAGTAATAAGGAGAGTGGTATGCGATGTTCCTGTAAGCTTTTTCTTGTGATGGCGTGTTTAGCGGTTGCCTCTGTTGCTTTAGCTGGGAGTTTGGAACGTCTCAGCGCAAGCGAAGTACATTCTTTTTTAACGACGACGCAGAAGCCGATAGTTATTCTGGATGTTCGCACACCGAAAGAATACGCAGCGGGGCATATTCGTGGTGCATTGCTGTATGATTATTATGACGAAGGATTTGAACGAAAATTGTCGCTTTTACCCAAGAATGTTACTTACGTGGTGTACTGTGCAGTAGGATTCAGGAGTCTTCGCGCTGCTCGATTTTTACAAAAAATGAGCAATGATGTTATACACATGGATGGTGGGATAAAAGAGTGGAAACGGTTGGAATATCCAGTTGTTAAGTAGGCTATGTGGTTTTCTTGCCTATTGCTTGGAAAGCATATACATAATCGAAAAATAGACTTGAATCTCTCGAGATTAGGAGACGTATTATATGTGTGGAATTATTGGGTATGCAGGCCACAGACCTGCTGTTCCCCTTGCAGTTAAGGGACTGAAAAGTCTCGAATATCGTGGGTATGATTCTGCCGGTGTGGCGTTTGTTCAAAACAAACAGCTTACAACTGTCCGTGCAGAAGGCAAGCTTATGAATCTTGAATCTAAGCTTGAAACCATGAACATTTCACTTGCTACATCCTGCATGGGACATACCCGTTGGGCAACACATGGCGCGCCAACTGAGCGCAACGCTCATCCGCATAAATCTTGGGATGAATCACTTGCGATGGTTCACAATGGCATCATTGAGAACTATCAAGAGTTGAAAAACATGCTGGCCTCCAAAGGGTATGGTTTCCGCTCTGATACAGATTCTGAAGTCTTTTGTAACCTCATCGCCGAAGGCGTAAAGCAGACCGGTTCCCTTGAAAAAGGATTGAGCTGGGCTGTTAATGAGGCAGAAGGTGCATATTCAGTTTTGGTTATGGAAGTAAGCAATCCGGATATTATTTACGGCGCACGCTGTGCATGTCCGTTTGTCTTGGGTGTCGGGCAGGGTGAAAACTTTGTTGCTTCCGATATTCCGGCATTTCTTGCGTACACACGTAACGTTGTCTTTCTTGAAGACGGCGAAATGGTGCGTATTGATGCGAATAGCTGGGCTGTAAAAGATGCACGTACGCTTGCTCCGATTGAGAAAGAGGTACATCACATTGAATGGGATGTTCAGTCTGCTCAGAAGGACGGCTACAAGCACTTTATGCTTAAAGAAATCTTTGAACAGCCACGGGTTATCAAAGATTGCCTTGCCGGTCGCGTCGATTGGCATAAACAGGAAGCTGTTTTGCCGGAATTAAGCGCTATGCCGATTCCGAAACGCCTGCACATTGTTGCATGCGGCACAAGTTTTAACGCCGGTATGTGGGCACAGCATCTTTTTGAGAGCTGGGCACGTATTCCTGTTTCCGTTGAAATTGCTTCTGAGTTCAGATACCGCGACATGATTCTTGAAGAAGGTGACGTGGTTCTGGTTATTAGTCAGTCCGGTGAAACCGCGGACACCCTTGCTGCACTTCGTATTGCGAAAGCACAGGGTATTCCGGTTGTTGGACTTTGTAACGTTGTCGGTTCATCCATAGCACGTGAATCTGATGTTACAGTCTACACACAGGCCGGACCTGAGATTTCTGTTGCCTCCACCAAGGCTATGTGTTCCCAGATGGCAGTGTTACTGTTGATGGGGCTTGCCTGGGCGGATCGCAAAGACATGCTTGATGCTACACTGCGTCGTGAAATGTTTGACGGCATCCGTAAGCTTCCTGAACTTCTGGAAGCGGAATTGCCGCGTATTCGTGAAGATGCAAAGCGTCTTGCCCGCGAATACTCCACGGCTCGCAGTTTCTTCTTCCTCGGTCGCGGTGTAGGTTACCCGCTTGCCATGGAAGGTGCACTCAAGCTCAAAGAGATTTCGTATATTCATGCTGAAGGGTATGCTGCCGGTGAAATGAAACACGGCCCTATCGCCCTTATTGATCCGGAGTTTCCAACTTTCGCCATTGCGTTACACGACCAGTTCTTTGCCAAGGTTAAATCTAACCTTGAAGAAGTTCAGGCACGCGCAGGCGATGTGATTGCTTTGACGAACCCGAACTCCGATCTTTCTGTGAAACATAAATGGGTTCTGCCGGACTGCGCCTACCCGCTTTCATCATTTTTAGTCCTTCCGGCATTACAGTTGTTCAGCTACGAGTCTGCAGACTATCTTGGCAAAGACGTGGATCAGCCACGTAACCTTGCGAAGAGTGTTACAGTAGAGTAGCGGACGAGATTATTGGTAATTGGAGATAAAGAACCTTCCTATTTTGTTTTCAAATTCGGGAAGGTTCTTTTTATTTATAAAGGATGGTTGAGAAGAGCGAAAGTTGTGTTGCGTTAGAACAATGAAGGTCGCTGCGTATGAATACCTTCAATACAGGACTCGTGTTTTTGTGAACAACATTGTTTGGTTACAGAAACAGGACGGTGCTAACCTGCGTTCTATCGTGCAGACGTTTCGTATGGATAACTTATGGGGGAAAGAGAGAGCTGTCTTACATCTAAGGAAGGAAGTATGCTGCATTCAGAGCCATTGTGGGCTGAAATAGATCTTTCTGTAATTCGTCACAACATTCGGGAAATCCGTCGGGTCGTTGGAGACCAGAAGGCAATGCTCGTTGTTGTTAAAGGTAATGCATATGGCCATGGAGCAATTCAGGTCGCAAATGCCGTTGTTCGAGAAGGTGTTGAGTATCTTGGTGTTGCCCGGTTAAGTGAAGCAATTGTCTTGAGAAACGCAGGCATTAAAGTGCCTATTTTGATTCTCGGCTATACTCCGCCTGATTGTGCACCGCGTTTGGTAGATTTGAAGCTGACGCAGACTGTGCATTCTTGTGAATATGCAGAACGTCTTGCTTCGTTTTTACATTGTGCCAAGGTAAAACTGACTGTCCATATTAAGATTGATACTGGTATGGGCAGGTTGGGTTTGTTGACGGAGAGTGTTCCGGGGCAATCTTCTATTGTAGACCGTGTGCAGGATATCGCGCGTCACGGTGTATTTAATATGGAAGGTATTTATACGCATTTTGCTGCAAGCGATGCTAACTGTCTGGATAATGCATATCATCAGTTAGAGTTGTTCACGCAGACCCTTGATTCTTTGAAAGCCGCAGGATTTGAATTTTCACGTATTCATGCCGCTAACAGTGCTGCGATTATGACCATGCCCGAGTCTCACTTTAATACGGTGCGTCCGGGGATTGTTACGTACGGATTATATCCATCGGATTCCGTGGATAAAAGCTTACTCGACTTGAGACCTGCCATGACGGTTAAGGCCTCTCTTGTGAGTGTGAAAGATGCTCCGAGTGGTACAACCGTGAGTTACGGACACACACATGTGTGTAAAGGTAATACGCGCATTGGTGTTGTCCCTATCGGGTACGCGGACGGATATGACCGTTTCCTTTCTTCTAAAGGGATAATGCTTGTTCATGGCAAGCGTGCTCCCGTTGTAGGCAGGGTCTGTATGGACCAGACCATGATTGATCTTGGACCGAACTCGAGTGCTGAATGTGGTGATGAAGTTGTTATCCTTGGTCGACAAGGTGAAAGCTCCGTCACTGCGGACGATATGGCACAGATACTCGGTACCATCAATTATGAGGTCGTTGCGCGTATTATGGCGCGTGTACGGCGAGTTTATATTTAGCTGTAGAAATTAACTTAATGAATAAAGAAAAGCCGGAACGTATATGCGTTCCGGCTTTTTTCAGTATGTGTGTATGTATTTTTTAAATGCTCGAGTTCATCTTTATTTTTAGTGTGTAATTCAGTATCGTTGCCTGCGAAGAGACTATATTATTGAGAATAGTAGGGGCATAAGTGAACTCGTTTAATATGCATGTTGGTGAAAGTCTTAATATCCAGTTAGCTAGCACAGGGCAACGTTGCTGGGGGGAAGTGGTTGGATTTAAAAAGGATAAGTACCTTCTTGTTGAGACAGGTAAGGCTGCAAATCCTCTCACTTTTTTGCCAGAAGATTCTGTCACAGTGCGCTGTGTTAGTAATGGAGATGGAGTTCTTTGTGGATTTAGAACCAAGGTCGCACGGTATCTAACTGAACCATTTACACAAGTCATCTTGCATTTTCCTCAGGAAATCGAGCGGATGCAATTGCGAAATGAATCACGGTACAATTGCTTTTGTCCAGTGACCGTGTGTCATGAAGATTTGACTTATGAGGGGATGCTTATAAACATTTCCGATCACGGCGGCAAAATCATATTGGCGGGGATTTCAGAGAGCAATGAGCAGGACTCCTGCGAATATCCATTTTTTGAAGATCAAAAAATTACGCTAGATATCAGGCCGTTTGGAACATTATTGCCGGTAAAAATTGATGCTGTAATCAAACGGATACTTATGCGTGATGGTGGTATGTCGCTGGGCGTATTTATCGATGAAGTTTTTGACGAAGAAGCTGTTTTCACTGAATTTTTAGGACGATGCAGAAAATTCAGTGAGCTGACGTGATACGATAACTAGCCTTGTTCGTGAAATAGGATGTTGTTTCGTGGCTCATTTTTTGTTCTGCGTTGGAAACGCTTTAGGCGCTTAGCCCCACTTAGGTAGTGGTTAAGCGTTTTTTTATTGAGAGGGTTGTAGACGAGCCAGTTGCGAACTGGGGAAAAGAGAAAACCCCTTCCGGTGAAGAAGGGGTTTCGAAGAGCGTTTCATAAAGAAATTTATGATTTCGATACCTGCTAAGTGGTGGTGGAGCAGTGATGCAAGCGGAATCACATCGCGTATCTCGATTGATTGCTCAATCAGTAAGAAAAGATGTAGTCCCTCTATTGAACACTGTCAACGTAAAAAATTTAGAATGTATAAAAGTAAGCCCCTATCGTTTTAGATAGGGGCTCAAAATTAGTTATGATGTCAGACGGTAAGATGTTTGAAGCTTATGCACCAAATGCAGTTGCAATGGATGTTGCGACACGTTCGCCGTCAATGGCTGCGGAAACAATGCCACCTGCGTAGCCTGCACCTTCACCACATGGGTAAAGTCCATGTACGGAAGGGTGCTCTAAGGTTATTTTGTCGCGCAGAACGCGTACGGGTGAACTGGTACGGGACTCAACACCCATCATCTGAGCTTCGTTAGAGTCGAAGCCTTTGTATTTTCTTCCGAACACAGGCAGTGCCTTGGCAAGTTTGTCCGCTATGTTGTGCGGTAACAGCTCGTTCAGCGGTGCGGCGTACAGTCCCGGTACATAGGAAGAGTCAGGCAAGGTGTCAGATATTTTACCAGCGAGGAAATCGCCAACACGTTGCGCAGGTGCTTTTTGAGATGTGCCATCGCCAGCTTCAAACATTGTTTTTTCAACAGCAGCCTGAAATGCAAGAGCTGCGAGCGGATCAGAAGGATCACCACCCACATCATCAAGGCGAATTTCGACAACAAGGCCAGCGTTTGCAAAAGGGGCGCTTCGGCTGGACATGCTCATACCATTAAGAACAAGCTCACCTGGAGCAGTTGATGCCGGTACGACAAACCCACCCGGACACATGCAGAAAGAGAATACACCGCGGTCTTCTACCTGCGCTGTGATGCGGTAGCTAGCTGCTGGTAAATTTTCGTGGCGCGGTGACTGGTGGTAGAAAATTTGGTCAATGAGTGGCTGTGGATGTTCAATACGAACACCAAGAGCAAAAGGTTTTGCTTCAACAGGCACATTGTTACGAACGAGCATATGGAAAATGTCACGTGCAGAATGGCCTGTGGCTAAAATCACGGCATCCGCATCAACACGTTCGCCGGAACCAAGGATAACACCTTTAACAGAATCGCTATCTTTGATCAGGTCAGTAACGTGTGCGCCGAAGTGGATTTCACCACCGGCCGCAATAATGGATTCACGCATGCTGGTGACAATACGCGGCAGCATGTTGGAGCCGAGGTGTGGATGCGCATCAAGGCGAATGCCTGCATCAGCACCGTTTTCAATAAATAGATTCAGAATACGCTTTACGTTGCCGCGTTTTGTTGCGCGAGTGAAAAGCTTACCGTCAGAATAGGTGCCAGCGCCACCTTCACCGAAGCAGTAGTTGGAATGCGGATCAACAACGCCGTCAGACTGAACTTTTTTCAGGTCATAACGTCGTGCTGTCACATCTTTACCGCGTTCAAGGATGATTGGCTTAATCCCTTTTTCAAGAAGGGTAAGTGCTGCAAAGTAACCGGCAGGGCCAGCGCCAACGATAGCAACGCGTTTTCCAGTTAATTTTTCTGGACAAAAAACTGATCCAGTTTCTTCTTTTGGTGCTTCGCCTAACAGCACTTGGCATACGAAGTGCGGGCTGCGTGAACGCGCATCAATAGAACGGCGAACTACATGTGACTGAATTTCCGGATCATCTGGAAATCCTGCCTTAAGTAATGCAGCCTTGCGGATTGCTTTTGCGTCGTTAATGTCGCTTGGGTCAATTTTGACCTCAACCGTTTTTTGTTCGGTTACTGGTGTCATTAGGTACTCTTTATCTGAAATATATATGGTGCGAATTGTTGTTACTGGAACGTAGCTCTCTATATAACCATCTTGGGAGGTTCGTCAAAAAATGAAAAACGATCTATATCTATCTGAAATAAAAGAATGATATTAAAAAGCTTTGCGCATTAAATTGTAACCAGTACAAAATATGCGGTAAAACACTAGTAGCGTCTGATTAAGAACACGGAGTTTTTATACTGTGTGTGAATTTCTTCAGGCGAAAAGGATTCATCGATGGATGGCATGGGAGGAATACCTACTTGTGCAAAGAGTAATGCGAGGCAGTTTGTCTTTTTTACGTACCCTATGCCTTCTGTCCCCAAAGCAACTAACTTAGAGCTAACAATTCCGATAGCCACGCCGTTTTTGTTGAAGATGGGGCCACCGCTGTTGCCGCCGTTAATACTGGCGTTGGTTTGGTATTCTGTTGTGTTGTTTTTAAAGCCAAGTATTGAACTGATAATGCCATCTGACATTTTAAGTGAGTTGCCAACTTGCTCCCCCATTGGGAAACCAAGGATGTATACAGGCTCTCCCACATTACTAATAGTGGTGAGAGCAACAGGGATCGGGCGATATTTTTCAGGCAGCGGATCAATTTTGAGAATGGCAATGTCATTTGCCTTATCTGTAAGAACAACGGTCGCAGTGTGGACTGTACCATCTGGCAAAACAACTTCTAATGTCCGCTTGCTTCCTGCAACATGTTCGCACGTAACAAGGTAACCGCGAGAATCTACTAGCCAGCAGGTTCCTGTTCCACGTCCTGTTGAGCCTTTTTCATAGCTTTTTTCAAAGCCGCAAATGACGTTCGTTCGTATTTTCTTTGCGTCAGTATATATCTGCAATTCTCTAGCAAACTCGTCTGCAAGATAACTTGGTACAAATGATTGATTTAGCCCGTAGCTTTTAGCGTAAATTTCGTAGGCAAAACCGGTAGTCGTTTTGTTTTTTTTAGAGCGTAGTTCGATTGGTTCAATGGTGGCCGCAGCATTTCCCATGACGGCCGTAGTGTGTTTGACGTGAATATGTTTAGTGCTCGGTGTTGATTTGACGCTATCAAATGTATTAAGAGCGATGCTCACTCCCATATTCCATGCTTCACTTTCTTCGATATCCAAAACACGGATGCAATCTTTGCTTTCATATGTTTTTTCACCGGAAATGTACTGCCGACTGGAACATCCACAAAGTGTTGTAAGGAATGCTGCAAAAAAAAGAGTGCGGAATAAGAAGCGGATATTGAACATAGAGTGGTCTCCGGTGAATTAAGTCGATCAAACAACAGTTTGCAGATAGCTGTTTCTTTCAAGATTAGAATACTGCTTCATCTACCCAAAATAACACATAAATGCGTATAGTAAAAAAAGGCGAAAGTCGAAAGAAAACCTCCGCACAAGAGTGCGGAGGTTTGATGCAAGAGAATGAATTAGAACAAAACTCGTTCCATATATATAATGTTAGGAGAGGTCGTGGCTCACTTCGACAATCCCGATTCTGTATCGCTGCGCTTTGCGGACGATGGTAGATTGACTTGTGCCGAGAAGCTTAGCTGCCTTGTATGTGCTTCTGCCTGAAATCAGTGCCTGCTTGATGAGCTTGCGTTCAAGTGTCTCTACTTCATCTTTCAAGTTGATGTGGGCTGCACTGGACATGATGGCACTGCCGTCTTCGTTTTCTGAAAGGAAATGCGGCGGCAGATAATCTGGAGTAATTAAGTCCTGATCACTCATTGCAACGAGATAGTCTACTGCTGCGCGTAGTTCCCGAACGTTACCCGGCCATCTGTTTTGAGAAAGCGTTGAAAGTAGATCCGGAGAAAGCGTTTTGCGTAAATTGTATTTCAAGTTTGCACTGGTCAGGAAGTGCTGCACCAGCAACGGGATGTCTTCAGACCGGTCGCGTAATGGTGGAATGGAAACAATAAGTACACGCAGACGGTAGTACAAGTCTTCTCGGAAGGTGCCGGAAGCCAGAAGCTTATCGAATGATTTGTTTGTTGCAGCGATAATGCGGACATTTGGTTTCAACTGGGTTGTGCCACCAACTTTACGGTAGCCGTCACCGTCGAGAACATGCAGAAGTTTAACCTGCATAAGCAATGGAAGCTCTGCTACTTCATCAAGGAAGAGTGTTCCGCCATCCGCAAGTTCAAACAAACCGGCTTTGCCTTTATCAGATGCGCCGGAGAACGCTCCAGCTTCGTATCCGAAAAGTTCTGCCTCAAGCAGTTCACTTGGAATTGCGCCACAGTTGATTGAGATGAAAGCACCTTCGCCGCGTCCACACTGTTTGTGGATTGTGCCTGCTGTGAGTGTTTTACCTGTACCTGTTTCCCCTAACAGTAATACAGGAGCATCAACCTGTGCCGCTCGCTGGATGTCCTGCGAGAGTTGCAGCATGGCTGGGCTGTTCCCCAATACACCCTCAGCTTGACCTTTTTCCAATGTTTTTAATTTATCTTTATATACCTGTGCTTCCAACTCATATTTACTGAGTTTGGTTTGCAAAGTCTTCAGTTCACTGATGTCTCGGATACATGCAATGGCTCGCCATGCTTCACCATTTGCATCAAAAATTGGTGTACTTGTGTTGAGGCAACGCACGCCGTTGCTGTAGTCGTCAAACATTGTTACAGAGTGGCCTGCTTCGAGAGCTCGCAGGGTTACACATGTAGTTGTGTAGCCCATTTCAACCGCTTCTGAAACATGCTTGCCAATTACCCCCTCGGCTTTAATACCGGCAATTCGCTCCATCGCTTTGTTAACGCGTTGTGTGATGCCGTTTCCGTCAATTACCCAAATACCGTCGTGCATGGATTCAAAAAGAACATCGAGTTCTTCTTTATGAAGAGCTGCGTTTTGGAAGCTCTTGTCATTAATGCTGTAGACCGTGACGGAGCGATATTCGGTAGATCGGTCAATCCAGTGCCAGGTGACACAGTAATTTATGCTACGAATTTTTACAAAAACGGTGGCACCTTCAGTCATATTTGCCAATTGCAGGGCATCTGCAGGCAACGCATATTGCTGAATGTGATGCAGAAATGACTTGGGCGCATCTGCTTGTGAAAAGATAGGAAATAGTGTGCAAAGATTGTTAGTATATTTGTCTATAACCCACTCTTTTCCTTTGCAAAGAACGGTTGAGAAAAAATTCTCATTTGCGGGATTTTGTGTCGTGGTTCGATTAGTTGGCATAGTTCCCCTCGTTTTGTGATAATTCATTCTTGCATCGAATTTTCAGAAAATCTACACATCTCATTAAGTTTTTTTTAAAATCAATGCAAGAATGACTTGCTTATTAGTTTGCGTTCATTAGGCGCTCAGTAAAAATCCTTATAATGCGTGAGGTTGCGGGAAATGTGACAATTGGCACAAGGATTGCTTTTAGAGAAGTGTTGCAAAGCAGTAGAATGAACTTCGTGGGACAGGTTACATACTACTCTATAGGTTTGGTGTATTAGGTTACGCCAAAAAAGAGATTACGATAGCGAAGGCTATCGAAAAAGGTTTTGGAGGGCATAAGATTTATGGCTGAGACTCAGACTACGTTAAAAAAGTCGATTAAGCCTAGTCAGGCTTGGGCGCTTGCGCTTGGCGCAATTTTAGGTTGGGGCGCATTTGTATTGCCGGCATTGAGATTTTTGCCAACAGCGGGACCACTTGCAGCTTGCATTGGTTTTGCATTAGGCGGAGCAATGTTAGTTTTTGTTGCCATGAGTTATGGCGACATGATCGGTAAGTACCCTGTTGCTGGTGGCGAATTCGTATTTGCATATGTCGGATTTGGCCCTACAGCCGCATTTATTTGTGGTTGGGCATTAGCGCTCGGTTATATTTGTATTATTGCACTTAACGCGTCAGCGCTAGCGCTGCTCTTTAGATTCCTCCTTCCAGGGGTATTTGAAGTTGGTTATCTGTATACAGTAGTAGGTTGGGACATTTACGCCGGCGAACTTGCAATGCTTATTGCTATCCTCGTAGGCTCAGGTTGGATCAACTACCGCGGTGCGGATCTTGTTGGTAAGATTCAGGTTTTCCTCGCAATTGCTCTGGTTGGTGGCGTATTCGCGCTCTTCGCCGGAACAGTTATGCATGAATCTTCTTCTTTAACTAACTTGCTTCCACTGTACGCTGTAGAACGCAGCCCTATGGCATCAATCATGGCGATCGTAGCTATTGCACCTTGGCTCTACGTTGGCTTTGATACTATTCCACAGGCTGCTGAAGAATTTGATTTCCCGCATGAGATGGCAACAAAACTGATGGTAACCGCGATTCTGTGTGGAGTTTTCCTCTACGCAATGGTTACTCTCTCTGTAGCTGGTCTCATACCTTATAAAGAACTTTTAGCTATGGATGTACCTTGGGCTACTGGCTACGTTGCTCACCTTTCATTAGGTAAAGCAGGTAGTGTGATTCTCGCAATGGCGGTTTCAGCAGCTATCTTCACCGGCATTAACGGTTTCTTCCTCGCATCTTCCCGTTTGCTCTTCAGCATCGGTCGCGCAAGAATCCTTCCTGCATGGTTCGGAGATATTCATCCAAAGTATGGTACTCCGCATAAGTCGATTGTATTTGTAACCCTGCTTACCATTATCGCACCGTTCTTCGGTCGTGAGGTACTGAACTGGGTAGTAGATATGTCAGCGGTTGGTACCGTTATTGGTTACCTCTTCACTTGCCTTGCTGCGTACAAAGTTGCTGTAGCGTTCCGTAGTGAAGAAAAAACCTCTAAGAAGATTATTTTTGCGGCGGTTGGTTCTGTGAGTTCCGTAATCTGTATCCTGCTTCTTACCGTTCCTGGTTCCCCTGGTTCCATCGGCACAGAATCTTGGATCGCATTGGTACTCTGGACTCTTCTCGGCGCAGTTTTCTACAAAATGAAAATGAGCGAATTCAAAGGCCTTGATCTTAAGACTCAGTCATCTTTGATGATGGGCGGTTTAGATCTCCCTACATTCTTCAAGAAATAGAAGAATCCTAATTTCAAGGTATTAAACAAATAAAAAGGATAGAAAGTGATGCATCACACATTCCATTCAGTAAGCAAGACTGTACACGGCGTAGGTTCAATTGCACAGACTGGCGACGAAGTTAAAGCCCTTGGCGGCAAACGTGCAATTATCGTAACTGACCCAGGTCTTGCATCTCTCGGCCTTCATGCGCCGGTAGAAGAAGCTCTCAAAGCTGCAGGCGTTGAGTTTGTTCTCTTCCCAAAAGCAGAACTTGAGCCAAATGCTGACTCTATCCAGGCTTGCGCCAACGCAGCAACCGAATTCAAAGCTGACGTTATGATCGGCTTCGGTGGCGGTAGTGCTCTTGATACTGCAAAAGCAGCTTCTGTTCTCGCAGTTCACGAAGGTCCTATCTCCAAGTACTTCGGCGTAAACGTTGTTCCTGGTCCGTGTATGCCAATGATCGCAATTCCTACAACTGCGGGCACTGGTTCTGAAATGACTTCCATTTCAGTACTGACCAACAACGAAACTGGTGCGAAAATGGGTGTTGTAAGTGATTACCTGTACGCTAACGCTGTTATCCTTGATCCAGCGATCACTACAGGTCTTCCAGCTCACGTAACCGCAATGACCGGCGTAGACGCATTCGTTCACGCAATGGAATCATTTGTTGGACTCCGTGCTACTCCATTTACCGATGCTCAGAACCTTGCAGCAATGAAAATGATCGCTGCGAACATTCGTACAGCGTACACCAATGGTTCTAACCTCGAAGCTCGTGAAGCAATGATTTACGGATCAGCTCTCGCAGGTCTCGGCTTCGGTAACACTCAGAACGGTGTTATCCACGCAGTAGGTACTTCTGTTCCTGCAACATACAAACTGCCTCACGGCCTCCTGATGGCATGTTTCGCTCCAGTTGGTATTAGCTTCAACTACATGGCTAACCCTGAGAAATATGCAATCGTTGCTGACATCCTGAACGGCGAAGACACTTGTGGTCCTGTTCTGGAACGCGCAGAAGGCTGTGCTGAAGCATTCATCAACATGCTCGAAGATCTCGACATTAAAGTTGGTCTTGCTCCTTACGGTGTGCAGGAATCTGATCTTGAAGGCATCGCAACTCGTGCAATGGCTGCAAAACGTCTTATGGACAACAACCCACGCCAGTGTACTGAGAAGCAGCTTCTCGACCACTTACAGAAAACTTTTTAGCGCATAGGGGTCCCCTTAGCAGCGCCGGAGCCGTTATCACCGTCGCGACTAAGGGGTTCCCCCTCCTAAAAGCTGACTATATTTTATTTTATTATTATACTTTGATTTAGTAGAAGGGTAAAAAAATGAGCAATTCAGAAATTACAAAAGCGGTACAGCAAGATAAAGCTAACTGTTGGCACCACCTCACCCAGCACAAACCATTTGACGGTGACGCAAACCCGATGATGATTGTTTCCGGTGAAGGTATGCGTATTAAAGACGCAAACGGCAACGAGTTTCTTGATGCTGTTTCCGGTGGTGTTTGGACTGTTAACGTAGGCTACGGCCGTGAAGAAATTGCGAAAGCAGTTTACGATCAGCTCAAAAAGCTTTGTTACTTCGCTGGTTCTGCCGGTACCATTCCAGGTGCACAGTTTGCTGAAGCTCTCATCGACAAAATGCCTGGCATGAGTCGTGTTTACTACTCAAACTCCGGTTCTGAAGCTAACGAAAAAGCTTACAAAATCGTACGTCAGCTCGCACACCTCAAAGGTGACGGCTCTAAACACAAAATTATTTTCCGCGATCGTGACTACCACGGTACTACCATTGGTGCATTGTCCTCCACTGGTCAGTTCGAGCGTAAAAACCAGTACGGTCCATTCGCTCCTGGTTTTGTAGAGCTTGCTCATTGTAACTGTTACCGTTGCCCATTCGGCAAAGAATACGGTAGCTGTGACATCGAATGTGCTCACGCTCTCGAGACTCTCATCCAGAATGAAGGTCCTGAAAACGTTGGCGGCGTAATCCTCGAGCCAATCACCGCTGGTGGCGGCGTAATCGTACCTGTACCTGAGTACTTCCCGATTATCCGCGAAATATGTGACCGTCACGGCGTTCTTCTTCACATTGATGAAGTTGTATGTGGTCTCGGCCGTACAGGTAAATGGTTCGGTTACCAGCACTTTGACTTCACCCCGGACATGGTAACCATGGCTAAAGGTGTTGCATCTGGTTACGCAGGTATCTCCTGTACCGTAACTACTGAAAAAGTTTTTGATGAGTTCAAAGCTGATCCATCCGATCGCATGCACTACTTCCGCGATATCTCCACTTTCGGTGGTTGTACCGCAGGTCCAGCAGCTGCACTTGCTAACATGGACATCATCATTAAAGAGAACCTTCTTGAAAACGTTGTTACCATGGGTGACTACTTCCAGGATCGTCTCTTTGAGCTCAAAGACAAGTACTCCATTATCGGCGACGTTCGCGGTAAAGGCCTCTTCCAGGGTCTCGAGCTCGTTAAAGATCGTGCAACTAAAGAGCCTGTTGACGAAGCTGTTGCAGCTGGTATCGCAGGAAATTGTGGTAAAGAAGGCGTAATCATCGGCCGTACAAACCGCTCTTTCAAAGAGTTCAACAACACTCTTTGCTTCAGCCCTGCACTGATCGCTGGTAAATCTGAAATTGATGAAATCATTGATGCACTCGATAAATCTTTTGCATCTGTTTCTGCATAACTAAAATAATTCATATTCTTAGGAGATAAGACAATGATCGTAGGCGTACTTAAAGAAATTAAAGTTAAAGAAAATCGCGTTTGTATGACTCCAGCTGGCGTTACCACTATGGTATCCCGTGGTCACGAAGTTCTCGTAGAGAAAAATGCTGGCGTTGGTTCCGGTTTCTCTGATGCAGAATACGTAGCAGCAGGCGCAACTATCATCGATACTCCGCAGGCAATTTGCGACAAAGCTGAAATGGTAATGCACGTTAAAGAACCACAGCCTTCCGAATACGGCATGCTCCGTAAAGGCCAGATCCTCTTTACTTACCTGCACCTTGCTGCTGACAAACCACAGACCGAAGGTCTCATGGCATCCGGCGCAACTTGCATCGCATACGAAACTGTTCAGAAAGCTGACCGTTCCCTTCCACTTCTTACACCAATGTCTGAAGTTGCTGGCCGTATGTCTATCCAGCAGGGTTCTGTTGCTCTCGAAAAAACAAACGGCGGCCTTGGTAAACTCCTCGGTGGCGTACCAGGCGTAGCTCCTGCTAAAGTAATGGTAATCGGCGGCGGCGTTGTTGGCGTTCAGGCTGCTAAAATGGCTTGTGGCCTCGGCGCACAGGTTTACCTCATGGACATCAGCCTTGATCGTCTTCGTTACCTCGCAGACGTAATGCCTGCTAACTGCACCACCCTCATGTCTTCTAAAGGCGCTATCCAGGAACTTCTTCCAGAAATGGATATGGTTGTTGGCGCAGTTCTTATCCCAGGTGCAAAAGCTCCTGCTGTTGTTACTCGTGAAGACCTCAAACTCATGAAAAAAGGCGCAGCACTCGTTGACGTTGCTATCGACCAGGGTGGTTGCTTCGAAACTTCTAAAGCAACAACTCACGAAAACCCAACTTACGAAGTAGAAGGCGTAATCCACTACTGCGTAGCTAACATCCCTGGTGCAGTTCCTGCAACTTCCACCATGGCTCTTACTAACGCTACTCTTCCTTACGCTCTCGAAATCGCCAACAAAGGTTGGAAGAAAGCTTGTCAGGAAAACGAAGAAATCAAACTTGGTCTCAACGTTCACGAAGGCAAACTCACATACAAAGCTGTTTGTGACGCATTTGGCTTCGATTACACTCCAGTTGAAGACGTATTATAAGTTAAATTGCCAATCAGCTTTCGGCTCAGCATAACTCTATAATCCGAAAGCGAATGGTAGTGTAAGGTTTACGCCTTACAAGCGCGTGTAAACGCGTCTAAGTAGCAAATGCTATTTGGGTATATAAGCAGCAGCATGATTTTTCATGCTGCTGCTTTTTTTTGTAACTTTTTTTATTGATATATTGTCTGAGTGAAGAATTTCTTTTATGCAGTACTGCTGCTATAAAGGAATTTTTTTTGTTACTTCCCCTTTTTTTATGTATATATTATTGTACATACATTTTTTTTAAAATATTTCTAATCTTATGAACAGTTGTAACAATAAAATTTATTGCCATTTCATTTTTTATGTGGAGACTCAGTCTTTATCGGTTCTTTTTAGCGTTTTTTGTAAATGTTAAAGCTGTTAGATATAATAAAGATGAAATTTGTTGCGTAACAGTATAGGGGTATTGTTGATTGTTTGGAGTGACACAGATCCTGTGTTGAAAATTTTCCCCGCAGTTTGTGAATAACAGCTCGCGGCGTTCATCAGCGTGCTAGGGCTTTGCAACTTAACGTACGTTGGTGACACAATAAGGATGCGACGAAGGTATGTAGGGTATCTTTGTAACCGCTCTGGGTAGGGTTGGTGTGGCGCAGTGTGGGCTGTGTCGAAATTCGCTGATGCGTCCGCTAATTTGGATCGCATATCCTTGTGGAAGGAAGTGGAAGGGCGTTTCCACTTCCTTCATTTTTTGGTCGGATAAAAAAGCCCTGCATATGAAAATATGCAGGGCTTTTTATTTTTGTTTTTTCCAGAATTAAACTGACACCGCTAAGCTCTTTATGGCTTTACCTGTTAGAGTTTATAACTTTTGATCTGCGGGTGTTTCGTTGTTTCTGCGCTCTTAGATTTTTAGCGATTCTAACTTATAAATTTTCTGCGATTTCTAATGCCCGCTTTCCGGCTTCCCATCCAATAAGTGCTTTTTTTCTTGCTGTGCCCCAACGATAGTTCTTGAGAGCTCCAGTGTTCGTAATGACTCGATGACACGGGATTAGGTACCCTATGGAATTTTTTGCGATAGCAGTGCCGACAGCACGGGAAGCCTTGGGTTTGCCAATGTGTTGCGCGATGTCTTGGTAGCTCACAAGGTTCCCTGAAGGAATAGTGAGAAGGGCACGCCATACGTTAATTTGAAAATTTGTTCCTTTCACGAGCAAGGTAATGGGACGACTTGGTGCCAATGAAGGATAAAAAATTTTTTGTATCTTTGGCTGAATCGTGGATGCGTTCTGAACAAAGGTCGCATTGCACCATTCTGCTTTAAGTTGCTCGAGCAGCTCTTCCTTGTCTTCGTCAACAAAGCCAAGATAGCATACTCCGCGTTCTGTTGTGGCTAACAAGCATACTCCAAATGGAGATGGGGCAAAGCCATACTCTATGGTCAGATTGGCCCCTTGCTTCTTAAAGTCACCAGGAGTCATTGCCTCAAAGTTGATAAATAAATCGTGAAGCCTGCTTGATCCAGACAGTCCGGCAGAGTGTGCAGTGTCGAGAATAGAAGTTTTTTCGGCGAGGCATTTTTTTTGTGTATTCTACAGTGAGAAAATGAAGAAACTGAATCGGAGTGACCCCAACCCATTGTTTAAAAAGACGTGAAAAGTGATGTTTGCTCAAGTGAACATGTGCAGCAATGGTATCCAGCGAAGGCTGTTTCATTGCATTCTGTTCAATGTAGCGGAT